>CAZAMD010000023.1:0-18741 GCA_964486485.1 uncultured Roseburia sp.
AGAGCTAGAAAGCCTTTATAGCAAATCAATGTTCTAATCCCCAACCGCTTCCATATAGAGGATCGTTCCCTCATCATTGACATAAACAGTTGTATTCATTTTTTGAGTGCTTTTGACGCCTGTCTGAAAAGCAAATTCTGCATTTCCGGCAAATCTCCATTTCTGATTCGTATTCATTCCAGCAGGAGTAAAATACAACTCTACATCCTCTTCCTTACTTTCAATTTCCAGCTCCCGCAGCTCATGGCTGATATCACGGTCATAAAACGCGAAAATATAGACGGTAGTCGTTGTCAGGCCGATTCCTTCGGATGATCTGCTGCACCATTGTATTTCTGATGTTTTCGGTAAGTCGGGAAAATGGTTACATATTGGCTCTGTTTCTGTTCGCACATGAATACGTTCTTTCCTTGTATGTTCTCCGGCTGCCGCGTATAACAGCACTCCTGCCGCTGCAAATAATACGAACAGTACAATCGAAATCTTTTTCACTGTTCTTTTCCTTCCCATGGAACTGCAATTTATCAATCTTCAGAAATGTTTTTATCTCAATGAAAATCTTCTAACTGATATCCTTCTTCTGTATGCTTGATCAAAAATGCCAACCGATTAACTATGCTTTTATCATTCCCATCATTTTTTTTATAAACAGTAATGGTTACTTCTTTTGAAGTGACAGATGTCCCACATTCATCAGCTTTGAGAAGACATATAAATGCCTGTTCCTCTGCTAACCCCCATATCTTCTCTATCATGAACTCGCTTATGGGTTCATCCATATGAACCTGTTCATGTGATTCATCCTGCTGTATTACTTCCGCTACATACCATGTGTCATTTTCATTCAATACTCGTACTCTGCGATATGTTGTTTCTGACACATCTTCCGGCTTATAATATAAATACACATTATCATAATCCATTGTCTCTTTGCTGTTTATCACCTGCCGTGCAGAAACTCTTCCTAAATACCAGCCTTCCTCCTTGTATTGAAGCAATTCTTCCACTTCCTTAAAGAGCTCTAGTATATCGTTTCCGTGAAAATTCAGCTCCGCCTTATCGTCCAGCAATTCCTGTGCGTACTGAATCGGCGCTTTTTCTTTTAACGCTTCACAAACAAGCCAGACCATCGTCAAACCTATAAGCAGCATAATTATGATAATTACTATGAAAATACCATTTAAAATACGTTTCATATTTAACCCCGCTTCTGGGCTGCTTTTGCCTCTGCACTGCTGAGGCTTTACATAAGTGGGTTTGTGTCAGTCATGTTATGACCTGCAACCCACAGCCACAAATCTCGCGATTGAAAATTTTACTTTTAAATCTCTTGTGTTTCCGCAGTTTTATCCATAGAAGCCCTGATTTACTGCTCTCCTAATAAACAACCTTCAAAAAATGCCCAAAATAGAAGGAATCCTTCCCCTTTTTGATGTAAGGTCAAGTTAGCAAACAAAAATCTCACGGAACAAAAAAGAGAGTCTCTATGGCCCATTTTATATCAGATATCTGCCAAATGAAACAGGAAATTCTGAATTTCTCCCCAAAAATCAATACCGCTGACCGCCTTTCACGCCACCTTGCTAAAGGCACTCCTTAAAACCGCACTCAGAGCCGATCCCTCACAAGTCAAAAACACTGCCGGATCAGCCGGTCAGCATCTTTTCCGAGATCCATTCCTCCGCCGGAAAGCATTTCACTTCCATCAACGATATCACCTTATGCATGGCATTCCTGAACCATATATCCATGAAGCCGGAGGCAAATGCCCTCAAAGCTTCCATATATACGGAAAGCAGGCCCGATAAAAAAGTACGGTTCTGCGATTGCCGGCTGGAAAAAAGGAAGCAGCGGCATACTCTCATATGAAAAAGAGGGCATCTATATGTTGCCATGCAGGGTGCTTCAAAAACCGGCAGATTGGTACTTTGGGGAGATATGCCTGTTTTTAAACTGCAATTTGCGGAAACTCAAGAACACGGTCAAGGGACATGACGGTTTCCCTTGACGGGAAGACGATCTGCCCAACCGTGAAAATGGATAAGACCGAGAGTCTCCTGCACATCGTCAGTGCGCAAGTGTGTGAACTTGGACTCACGCTTGCCCATCGGCGCACGGATGACAAAAGCAACGAAATACCAGCCGTGCAGGACACATCTCTGCGAGGTGGGATGCAGCCAGCGTCAAAGAAAGAGAAGAACCGTGGCAGAATCGAAGCGGGAACTGCCTTCTTGACCCTCCCTTCATTTTGCGCGTTCTGATGGAAAATTGATTTCCGCCCCCGGACAGCAATGCTTTAATGTGAAAAAGTGACTTGACAAATGGCGGAAACTCTGTTAGATTACAAGAAGTGACAAAGACGTCTGATGCTTACCAGACGCCTTTTATTCAGGGCAAAGGCGTCCGACGTGATGAGGGCTTCACATTACGGCGGGCGCTTTTGATATATCAGACGGATTTGGGAAAGGAGATTGTTCTATGATAAGACTGGAAAATGTGAACAAGTACTTTGGAGAACTCCATGTGCTAAAGAACATTAACCTGGAGGTAAAAGAGGGCGAGAAGCTGGTGATGATAGGACCTTCCGGCTCTGGAAAATCCACCACGGTCCGCTGCATGAATTTCCTAGAGGAACCCTCCAACGGCCATGTTTACATTAACGGAAAAGAGCTGACCTCAAAAAATAAAACAAAACTGGTGCGGGAGACGACTTCCATGGTGTTCCAGCAGTTTAATCTGTACCCGCACATGACGGTGCTGAAGAATCTCACGCTGGCTCCCGTGAAGCTCCACCATAAGAGCAAAAAAGAAGCGGAGGACCTGGCATATCACTATTTGGAAGTAGTGGGGCTAAAGGATAAGGCGCACGTCTATCCGACGACGCTCTCCGGCGGCCAGCAGCAGCGGATCGCGATAGCAAGGGCCCTTTGCGCGGAGAGCAAGATCATTTTGTTTGATGAGCCTACCTCTGCCCTGGATCCGGAAACCATACAGGAAGTGCTGGACGTCATGATAAAATTGGCATCGGAAAACATCACCATGGTCGTGGTGACGCATGAAATGGGATTTGCCAGGCAGGTGGCGGACAGGGTAGTATTTATGGCGGACGGGGAAATCATCGAGGAAGGGACGCCGGAGCATTTCTTCACGAATCCGAAGAACGAGAGGGTGAAGCAGTTTCTGGGAAAGATCATCCGGTAAAAGGAATGTGGCTGGCGCTGTATGCGGCAATGCACACATGAGGGCAAGGAGCGATCATCTGGTAAAAGGAATGCGGCTGGCGCTCCATGCGCAGGAACGGCAGCGGACGGTTCAGGTAACAGTGGAAGTTTTGAAAAAATGGGATAACCGCAACAAATTGGCAGTGTCAAACAGAATATGAAAAAATCGTGCCCCTTGCCATTGGGTTGACCGGTTATATTTTGGTCACCCATGCCAAAGAAAGGGGAGGTAAAGGACCCACAGCCTTGAACCTCTTGGTTTTACTGGATTTGGGGCGATTTTTGGGTAATTTGCTTGACACTGCCAGCAGATTTCAGGAGGTAGAAGGATGAAAAAATGGAACAGATGGATGGCATTTGGCGTGATGCTGGCGATGGGATGCGTGCTGCAGACAGGGTGCGGCAGTGATTCGGGCGCAAAAACGGATGCCGGTCCGGCAGGCGGCGCCGCGTCAGCTGATACGCAGAAAACCTCAGGCACAGACTATCCGGAAGATGTGCAGGAGATCATAGACCGGGGCGTATTGCGGGCAGGCGTGAAAAATTCGGTCAAGGGCTTCGGCTATCAGGAGCCGATCACGCAGGAGTATTACGGCATGGAGATCTCGCTTGCGGAAAAGATCGCGGAGCATCTGGGCGTAGATGTGGAGTTTACCGCGGTGACAGCGGCGACCAGGACGGAGCTGCTGGATTCCGGCGATATCGACTGCGTGCTTGCGACGTTTACGATCACGGACGAGCGGAAAGAGACCTGGGATTTCTCCACTCCGTATTATACCGATTATGTAACGGTGCTGGTGCAGAATGACAGCGGCATCACCTCCTTGGAGGGACTGGTGGATAAAAAAGTCGGCGTTTCCTCCGGCTCGACCTCCGCGCGCTCCCTTGTGCAGGAGATGATAGAGAAAGGCTGCATTTCCGGCGAGGGATTTGACGCGGAAACCTTTGACCCGGCGACCTGGACGCAAGGGGTGAGCTTCCAGCAGTATGACGACTACCCGACGATATCCACGGCGTTGAGCGCGGGGGAAATATCCGCCTTTTGCGTAGATAAATCCATTCTGGCAATCTATCACACAGACGACCGTTCCTATATTGACGATCAGTTCGCGCCTCAGGAATACGGCGTTGCAACCGTGAAAGGAAGCGGGCTCTCAGGAATCGTAGATGAGCTGGTGAAAGGATGGTTAGAGGACGGGACGATAGAAGCGCTGATATCCGAAAACGGATTGGAATAAGAACTTTGGAACAGGAGGGAATGCGATGTCTGGTTTGCTTTCAAAAGATGCCTGGATAAAAGTCTGGACATACAGGAGTACCTTTGAGATGGGGTTTTTGAATACCTTGCTGACGGCTGCCGCCGCGGTCTTACTGGCAATGATGCTCGGGATCGTGCTAGGGCTTATGGCCTCCAGCGGGAAGCTCCTGTTAAGGGGGATCAGCCGGGTGTATGTGGAAGTGATACAAAATACGCCCCTGCTGCTGCAGATATGTTTTTTGTATTATGCCCTTGCGTTTTCTGGGAACAGCATCGGGATCATACCGACGGGCATAATATCCATCGGCATTTACCATGGAGCTTATATGGCGGAAGTGATCCGCGCGGGGATCGAGGCGATCCCAAAGGGGCAGTTTGAGGCGGCGTCCTCTCAGGGCTTTGGCTATATCGGAAAGATGTACTACATCATTCTTCCCCAGAGTATAAAGATCATATTGCCGCCGATGGTAAACCAGGTGGTGAATCTGATCAAGAACACGTCCTGCCTCTACATCATCGGAGGGGCGGACCTGATCTCCCTGACCTACAGTTTTGTGACGGGAGCTTCGACGGGGGGCGCTTATGCCCCGGCATATATTGTAAGCGGGCTGCTGTTCTTTGTCGTATGTTTCCCTCTTTCCAGGCTGGCGAGTGTCTGGGAGATGAATTTAAAGAAACGCGACCAGAGGATGCTCAAGAATAACGGCGGGGGGAGGATGATGGAAGTATGAGTGATTTTGAGGCAAGCTTATCCATATTAAAAAATCAGGCGATCTGGCTGTACTTATTGCGGGGCGTGCTGTTCACGCTGATCATTTCCGTGATCGCTGTCGTCTGCGGCGTGATCCTCGGCTCTGTCCTGGCATTGGTGCGGAATTACTGCAATAAAGGGTGGATAGTGGCATTCCGCTGTCTGGCAGCCGTCTACATTGAAGTATTCCGCAACACGCCATTGCTGCTGTGGATTTTTATCTGCCTGGTATTCTGTCCCTGCCCGCCGATCTTCGCGCACAAAATGTTTACCCTGACTTCTGTGGAGACAAAGCTGCTGTTTAAGGCGTCGGTGGCATTGATTTTATTTACCTCATCGGTGATCGCCGAGATCATCCGCGGCGGCCTGAACTCCGTGGCGGAGGGGCAGTTTGAGGCGGGGCATTCCCAGGGCTTCCACACGGTCCAGATCATGATCTACATCGTGCTGCCCCAGGCATACCGCAACGTGGTGCCTACCTTGTTGAGCCAGATCATCACAACGGTAAAGGATTCGTCCTACCTTGCCAACGTGGCTGTCATTGAGCTGATGGCGCGCACAAAGCAGATCCTCAGCTCCGCCAATCTGTATAACGGCACGGGAAAGATCAATGTGTCAGACGTCTTTGTGCTGTTCGGCTGCGCGGCCCTGATCTATTTCATCATCAATTTCACGCTATCCTGCGTGGTGCGTTCGCTCCAGAAGAGGCGGAAGACAGCGCCGGGAGCGGGAGCGGCAGCGGTGGATTAAGCGGAAAAAGGAAAACCGGAAAAAGGAGAGAGGTCATATGGAGCATTTTGTAATCACTATTTCAAGGCAGTTCGCCAGCATGGGGCGGACGATAGCGGCAAAGCTTTCCGAGATGTTAGAGGTGGAGTACTATGACCGCTATATTGTGGAGGCTACCGCCCAGAGGCTCGGGCAGAGCATCTCTACGGTCAGCAATGTGGAAGAGCATACGGGAACGTTTTATCTGAAAAAGAAATATCCCTTTAACATGGGGATATACAGTGTGAGCGATGAGGTCTTTTTTGTGCAGAAGAACATCATACAGGACGTGGCGTCCAAAAGTTCCTGCATCATCGTCGGCAGATGCGCGGACAGCATTTTAAAAGACATGGAAAACTGTCTGAACGTCTATATTTATGCCCCCTATGAGGCGAGGCTCCACAACTGCGTGCATGAGCTGATGATGGAGGAGAAGGTCGCAAAAAAAATGATAAAAGAAGTGGATATGGAGCGGGCGCATTATCAGAAAAAGTACTGCCCGGAGGTGAAATCCGTCTTTGACAATAAGCACATCATGCTAGACAGCAGCAGATTCGGCATAGAAGGCACGGCGCGGATCCTTGCGCAGATTGCGAGGGAGCGGTGGGACAGCTAAAGAATATGCCCTCCATCGGTATGCGGATGATAAAATCAGCGGCGGCAGTGTTTATCTGCTACCTGCTCTCTTTTTTGCGCGGTGACAGCGGAATGGTCTTCTATTCCCAGATTGCCGCGCTTTGGTGTATGCAGATGTATGTCCAGGATACCTGGAAAAACGCCAGGCAGCGGCTTACCGGAACGGTAGTGGGGGCGGTGTACGGACTCCTGTTTTTGCTGCTTCAGGCAATCCCGTGGAATCCCGCGGCAAAAAGTGAGGCAGCCTATGCGCTGCTGGTATCCCTCATGATCATACTTGTGCTTTATACCACCGTGCTGATGAAGAAGAAACAGGCATCCTATTTTTCCTGCGTCGTATTTTTAAGCGTCGCGGTCAATCATATCGGGGATGGCAATCCCTATGTATTTGTCTGGAACCGTTTTCTTGATACGGGAATCGGAATTTTAGTGGGACTTGCGGTCAATCAGTTTTCTCTGCCGAAAGAGAAAAGAGAAGATCTCCTTTTTATCTCAGGCGTGGATGGCATCCTGCTGGACCGGCAGGGCGGACTGAGCGACTATTGCAAGGTAGAGCTGAACCGCCTGATCGATAAAGGCGCAAAATTCACCGTTGCCACTATGCGCACGCCGGCGGCGCTGCTGGAAGCCTTTCGGGACGTCCGCCTGAATCTGCCTGTGATCGTCATGGACGGAGCGGCCCTCTACCATATCGGGGAAAAGGAGTACCGTAAAGTTTATGTGATCTCCAGCGGCAGATCCCGGGAAATCAGGAGCCTTGTGAAAGAGGCCGGATTAAAATGCTTTACGAACATTGTGGTGGATGACGTGCTGTTCATTTACTATGACGAACCGGAAGACGAAGTGCAAAAGGAGCTGATCGGGACATTGCGCAGGTCGCCATACCGCAATTTCATAAACAGGGAAGTTCCTGACACGGAACAGGTGGTCTACTTCATGCTCCTCTATCCGAAGCAGACGATGGACGGTTTTTATCGGCTTTTAGAGGAACGGGGGATTACAAAGGAATTAAAGGTATTGAAATACGATTCGGACGACTATCCCGGCTATGCGTACATCAAAATCTATAACCGCAATGCCACAAGGGAAAATATGATCTGCCAGCTGCAGCAGATGATCGGCATGGAGCAAAAAGTGGTGTTTGGCACAACCCCCGGCCACTGCGATATCCTTGTGAAGACGGGGGATTTTTCGCGGATGGTGCATCAGATGAAAAAAATGTATGAACCGGTAAAATGCTTCCCGCGGAAACGCGGAAATTGACGATGCAGATATGGTCTGATATAATAAAAAGCAGCAGTGGCGGGAAGTCTGATACATGGGAGGATAGGGCCATGAATAGGAGAGCGGCTCAGGCGATCACGGTCGCAGTGGCATCGGGAGCGTTGTTTTTACAGGGAATCGTAGCGGGCGGCGTCGCCAGCGAGGAGATGGGCATCGTGATGAATGCCATGCGCGGCCTGCGCCGCTCCCAGAACCTGTGTTATGAAATGACATCTTTTAACCGTGAGGAAGAGATGGTGCAGAAGATATGGGCGGATTTTCTGACAGAAAGCTGGACGGAGGAGCTGGCTCTCTATGACGCGGACGGCATGGTGGTATCGCTGAGGCGTTATTTTGACGGAACGCGGAGCTGGATCAGCGATGGGCAGGGCGGCTGGGAGACAGCGGATTTCGGGCGCGCCGCCCCGGGGATCGGCGCATTGACACAATTCCCGCTGAAAGTCGGCGATATCAGGGAAACCGAATATTCCAAAGAAAGCGGCTGCGCAAAAGTGACTTTCCGGCTGGCGGATGGCTTGCTGGAAAAACGCAGGCAGGATGTTCTCGCCATGATGGAGGCGGACGGCAGTGAGACAGTGATGCGGGAAGCGTCCTATGAGCAGTATGCCGGCACCAGCTTAGAGAACGCCAGCATCACATACGCGGCGGATCCGGAGGGCGTGCTTGCGGAGGTCCATGTTTCCATAGATGTGACCCAGCCGGAACTGCTCCTAAAGGGCAGCGGGGACTACAGCCTGGGAGAGGACGTGACGTATCAGACAGGCTACACAGCGAAAGTGGTCTGCTATAACGATGCGGAAGTGACAGAAAAAATAAAGAGCTGCGGGGCGGAGGTCAGCGCCATTCCGTGATAAGGCGCGGAGAATGGCACAGATCAGGCAGGCGCATGGAAAACGGTGTTTCTATTCCATGCGCCTGCCGTTTTTGACTAGCCGCATCCGGCGGTTACAGCAGGGGATGCTCGGCGCGGGCTTTCAGGCGGGCATAGCGGCGGTCTACTTCCGCCTGGATCTCGTCCGTGATGGACGCGTACTCCTCCTTGGCGAGATGCTTGGTTCTCCCCATCATCTTAAGCCAGTCCGCCACAGGGATCTTCTTGTGGTTCTTTTCCGGGTCATAGGTTAAAGTGGTAATGCCGTGCTCCACCTCATAGAGCGGGAAATAGCAGCAATCGACCGCGGCGGAGATCACCTGCCGCTCGGTCTTGGGATTGTCCCCCCAGTTTAAGGGACAGGCAGAGAGCGCTTTCACATAAGCGGTGCCAAATTCTTTGGCGTAGGCGGCGGCTTTTGCCGCTTTTTTGATGAAATCCCCGGGATTGCTCTCCGCTGCCGTCGCCACATAGGGAAGGTGTGTTGCCGCCATGATCTCCGGCATATCCTTGTGGAAAAACGTCTTTCCATACTGCGCTTTCCCCAGATGGGAGGTAGAGCTTTTGGCGCCCATCGGCGTGGAATAAGACAGCTGGTAGCCGGTGTTCATATAACCGCCGTTGTCATACTCAAACAAGATCAGGCGGTGATTTCTTAAGGCGGTGCCGATGGCGGAGCCCATGCCGATGTCTAAGCCCCCGTCGCCGCTGACCATAAGAAAGGTAATGTCGCCCTCGGGGTACTCTCCGCGCCGCTGCCGCTCATGAAAGACCTCCACAAGGCCGCTCAAAGTGGCTGCGCCGTTTTGGAACAGGTTGTGGAGATAGGGAACGCGGAAAGCAGTTTTGGGGTAGGCGGTAGTGACCACCATGCCGCAGCCGGTCTGGAACAAAAGAACCACATTCCCCTCGATTCCCATCAACAGGAGATTCAGGTTGATAGGAATGCCGCAGCCGGGGCAGGCGCCGTGGCCGGGAGCAAGACGCTTTGGCATGGCAGTGGCATCTTTCAGCACGCCGCCGTTTACGACCATCTTATGTTTTGTTTCATCAAAAACGCAGCTCGTGATGCCGCGGACGGTGTCCTTTTCTGTCAGCGGCGCAAAGTACTGCGGCTGTCTGGCGTGGGAGCCGTCCTCTTCCGTGCCGGGAGTAACGCCGTAATAGTCAAACTCCTTCGCAGAGCCGGAAGCGGCTTCCTCAAAGAGGGCGATGGCGTCCTCCACAAAGAAATCCTTTCCCCCAAGGCCGTAAATGCGGGAGATGACCTTGATGTGATGGCCGCAATCCGATAAATCCTGCAGGGCAGCTTTTAACTCTAAGGACATATTGCCCCCGCCCGCGCCGTAGCTGTCCTGGCGGTCTGCCGCGATGATCGTTTTCGCGTTGCGGCAATAGTGGCGCAGCTCTTTTGCCGGGAACGGGCGCAGCACATGGAGCGTGACGACGCCTGCCTTGATCCCTTTTTCCCGCAGCGCATCCACGGCGACCTTGGAAGTGTGGTAGGATGAGCCGAGGATAAAGAGCAGGATATCGGCGTCCTCGTACTGGTAGCCGGAGACAAACTCATGTTTTCTCCCTGAGAGCAGGAAAAACTCCTCAAACAGCGAGGGGAGCATCCGGTAAGCCTCCTCCATGGCGAGAGAGAGCTGATAGCGGTTATTGATCACATCTGGCTCGTTCATATAAGAGCCGACGGAAATGGGGCGGTCGAGGTCCAGCACGCTGTAAAAGCAGTTCCCGCCGCTGGGATCGTTCTTTGCAAAAGAGGAAACCTCTGGATTGTCACAGGCTAATTTCGGGCCGATATAGTCCTGTACCGTGCGGTCGTCGCTGAACACAAAGCACTTCTGCTTCTGATGGCTGGTAAAAAAGCCGTCAAACGCGACTGCCACAGGCAGGCTGACTTTTTCCGCCAGCTTTAAAGCGAGAAGATTAAAGTCATAGACCGTCTGCGGAGAATCCGCAAAGAGGATGATCCATCCGGTATTGAGCAGATACATCACGTCGCTGTGGTCGCCCTTGATACAGAGCGGGCCGGAAACCGTGCGGCAGGCGATGTTCATGACCATGGGCATTCTCGTGCCGGACTGTACCGGAAACTGCTCGAGCGCATACAAAAGGCCGTTGGCGCTGGTGGCGTTGAAAACCCTGCCGCCTCCGGCGGAAGCGCCGTAGCAGATCCCGGCGGCGCTATGCTCTCCCTCCGCGGCGATCAGCTTTACCTGATGAAGCCCCTCCGCGCCCATGGCATCCAGATTTTCCGCGATCTGGGTGGAGGGGGTGATGGGATAATAGCCCATGACATGGTAGTTGATCTGTTTTGCGGCGTAAGCGGCAAGCTCGTTTCCGCTGTCGTAGAGGACTTTCTGCTCCACAGGCTGGATGGCAGACTGATTTTTTTCATTCATTATAAGACACCTCCGTCCACTCGTTTTTCTGTCAGATAGGAGTCGCTGGTGATCCAGGAATTGGCCCCCGTCTCCTGATAAGAAATATCTTCCGGCAATAAATCGCGGTTCTGCATATCATAAGGCTTCTCTGGATAATCCCGCTCTAAGCCTGTGACCAAAGCTCCGGTAGGGCAGACGTCCACGCAGCGGAGGCAGCCCTTGCAGTGCTTATAGTCTAAGCCGCTGTTCACCATGGATCGCTTCCCCTTGTAAGTGCCGGGCAGAAACTGAAAGACAAAATCCGGGCACGCGGAGTCGCAGAGTCCGCAGTGAATGCACTTTTCCGGCAGAAAGACCGGAAGATATCCCTCCCTCGAGGGCGAGAGGTCATTGGAAATGGTGCTTCCGATGCGCCCGTTGATCCCCCCGATAGGCGCGTTGCGGTAGCCCCATACATAGCGTTCTTTGGCAAAATCATCGCGGAAAGCGGCGTCCTCTGCCATGGCGCTTCCGGCGCGGGCAGGGTCTGCCTTTTTGCCGTCCGGCGCCGCCGCCGTCACCCTCTCATAGCCTAGGCGGACGCCCGTTATATTGGCTTCTATCAGATTCGGATATTTTTTTCCGATGGTATCCCGGCAGAGCGCCTCCACCATGTCCAGGGGGATAAAGCCGGAGGCTTTCGCAAGGGCGCCGAGCATCACCATATTGATCCTGGACTTGCATTCCATGGCAATGGAAAGCGCGTCGAGGCAATAGAGGACTCCCGCCCTGACATGATATTTTCTTGCGGCTTCCTCCGCCGGCAGGGGGGTATTGATCACCGTCCGGGTCTGTTCGGAAACGCCCTCTAAGACAGGGTAGGAAGAAATCAGTCCCTCGTGGAAGATCCCCAGGAGATGGGGATGCGTCACAGGGCTGTTGACCTGGATGGGCTTTTGATTGTCGCACCAGCGAATGTAGGATTTTACCGGTGAGCCTCTTTTTTCAGAACCGTAGCTGGAAAAACTCAAGGAATTGAGGGAGAGGTACAGCGCCCCTAATTCCCCGAGCATCTTCCCGCAGAGATTCGCCCCAAGACCACCGATGCTTTCTAACCGTAACTCAAAATAGCCGTATTCGTTTGTGACTGGCAGTTTGATTGCTTCGTCCATAATGCTTCTCCTTTACAGATTTACAAATTGATTACTGTTAGTATGGTAGGTTTTGCAAAAAAAATTCCTGCTTCCGCGGAGAAAGGAGAAAAAGTTTGCGCCAAAAACGCGCAAGCGCAAAACAGCGGCGGCAGGAAGGGCGGAAAAAGCGGGGAAAGCCTTTCTGCGGGCGCGGGTCTAAAAATAAGAAAAAACGAATAAAATAGAGGGAGAACGATTCGGGAGTTGCATCTTTGTCCCCAGAAAGACAGTTGAAAGAACAGATCGAAACACCGATGGTGCGGCTCCGCTATGCTTGTGCGATCGATGTGATGCAGGCAAAACTGCGCCTGATGAACGCTGACCTGACGGAACGGAAAAACCGCCAGGTCATTCGTAATATGTCCGCGAGGATCAAGACGGCGGACAGCATTGTGAAAAAATTGATCCGCAAAGGAAAGGAAGTGAGCTTCCGGACGGCGTCGGACAGCCTCAATGACATCGCCGGCATACGGGTAGTCTGCTACTTCAGCGACGACATCTATCAGGTAGCGGAGATCATACGCAAACAGAAAGACATACGGGTCCTGAAAGAAAAAGATTACATCAGGCATCCGAAAAAAAGCGGTTATCAGAGCATGCATCTGATCGTGGGCGTTCCGGTCACTTATCTGGAGCAGACGGAAGAGATCCGGGTGGAGATACAGATACGCTCCTTTGCGATGGACTACTGGGCGGAGCTGGACGCCCAGATGTGCTACAAAAAAGACGCGGGAAAGATGGAGAACGTGGGATTGGAGATAAAAGCATATTCGGATCTGATCGCGGGCGTGGATAAGCAGATGCTGGAACTGCGCAGGAAAATAGAGCAGATGTGACGGCGCTTGCGGGCAGCAAGGGAAAGCGCGCGGCGCGGGATTGCCAATGGCGCGCCCGGACGGCAGCGGGCGGGAACGGGATCATGGAATAGGGATATGAATTTTTATCATGTATTGCAAAAACACGCAAAATGAGGTAAAAATAAAATGTATGCGCGGCAGGTCCGCCCTGACCGGGAGGACGCCTGCGGGTACGCGGAAAAAGCAAGAAAATCAGCGAAAACAAAAAGGAGACATAAGATGGATATTTTCGGAGTGCTGACATTATTCGGCGGACTTGCCCTCTTCCTGTTCGGAATGAACATTTTAGGCGCGGGCCTGGAGAAGATGTCAGGGGGAAAACTGGAAAAGATTTTAGAAAAACTTACTTCAAGCCCCATCAAGGCAGTGCTGCTCGGCGCGGGCGTGACGGCAGTCATACAGTCCTCCTCTGCCACGACGGTCATGGTGGTCGGATTCGTAAATTCCGGCATCATGAAGCTTTCCCAGGCAGTGGGGATCATCATGGGAGCCAACATCGGCACGACCGTTACCGCGTGGCTCTTAAGCCTTACCGGGATCGAGGGCGATACGTTCTGGCTGCAGATACTAAAACCCTCCTCCTTTTCGCCGGTTCTGGCGGTCATAGGCATCATTCTGCTCATGATGGCAAAGAGCGAGAAGAAAAAAGAGCTTGGAAATATCCTGCTGGGCTTTGCCGTACTGATGTACGGCATGGAGACGATGAGCGGCGCGGTGAAGCCTTTAGCGGACATACCGGAATTTACGAACATTCTGACCATGTTCAGCAACCCGTTCCTCGGCGTCCTCACAGGAGCGCTCCTGACGGGCATCATACAAAGCTCCTCGGCGTCCGTCGGCATCCTGCAGGCCCTGTCCATCACGGGGGGCTTCACCTACAGCTCAGTGATACCCATTATCATGGGACAGAACATCGGCACTTGCGTGACCGCCATGCTCTCTTCCGTGGGAGCGGGCAGGGGGGCGAAGCGCGCCGCTTTGATCCATTTGTATTTTAACCTTATCGGCACGGCTCTGTTTATGATCGTGTTTTATGCCGGGAACGCCCTCATTCATTTCCCTTTTGCGGAAAAGACGGTGGGGCCTGCCAACATCGCGGCGATCCATACAACGTTTAACGTCTTTGCGACCATCGTGCTCCTGCCCTTTGCAAAAGGCCTGGAGAAGCTGGCATATCTGACCCTCCCCGAGCTGCCGGAAGAGAAGCAGGAGCAGGATGATGTATTCAACATATTAGACGGCCGTTTCCTAAGCCGTCCCGGTTTCGCCATCGAACAGTGCTATACCTTGGTAAGGCAGATGGCGGAGATGACGAAGTCCGGTTTTTTGGAGGCGATGTCTGTGCTGTGGGACTACTCCGAAGAAAAGGCGGAAGATGTGCTTGCCAAGGAGCGCAGAGTGGACATTTACAATGACAAGATCAGCGCGTACCTGACCCAGTTAAGCGGACAGGATCTCGCGTACCAGGACAGCATGAAAGTGACCTCGCTCCTGCATTGCCTGACAGAGTTTGAACGCATCTCGGACCATGCCGTCAACGTCGTGGAGAACGCCCGCCAGATAAAGGACAATGACGAATCGTTCCCCAAAAAGGCGAAAGAAGAAATGCGCGTGTACGGACAGGCTGTCACCGACATCTTAGAGCGCGCCACGAAAGCATTCACAGATGGGGACGAGGCGCTCGCAAGGACCGTAGAGCCGCTCGAGGAAGTCATTGACGACATACATAAAGAGGTGAAGAAAAACCACCTGAAACGCCTTAGAAAGGGCAAATGCACCATTGAGCTGGGACTGACCCTCTCAGACCTTACCATGAACTACGAGCGGGTGGCGGATCACTGTTCCAATATTGCCGTGTACATGATGCAGCTGACGGATACGCAGCTGACGGAACACGGCTTTACAGAACAGATGGACGAGCGTGAGAGCGCGGAGTTTGCGAGGCTGCTCGCGGAGTTCAGGAAGAAATACAGGATATAGGCAGCAGGGGACAGAAACTGCCTTTCCGATACGCGTTCCCGGCGCGCGGTCCGTGCCCTCGTGAAAAGGGGCGGCATTGACTGCGTATATCATTTTGCGCTTTTCAGATCCTCCGTTCGCTGACTGCGGATGGACGCGCTTAAGATAGAATCCAGGTGGGATCGCCCACCAGACACAAAGGAGTGTAGCATGATGTTTTCCGAAGCGAATATCAGAGAGGAAACTTACCCGACCGCTTTCCAGAGAGGAAAGGAATTATACCTGCGGGGAGCCGTAGAGGATCTTTCCTATGAGAACTACCTGGAGGCAGGCTTCCGGCAGACGGAGATCTGCGCGAAAATCATAGACGCCATAGAGCCGTACTACCAGACGATCGTCGTGATCAACGAAGAATTTGGCGAGGTCAGCAGCAGCCGGTGCGACTGCGAGCCGTTTTATATGTACGATGGCCTCTGCAAGCATTGCGTCGCCGCGCTTTTTGCCTATATAAACCACAAGCGGCGGATGGAAAAGGGCGGGGACGAAGCCTGTACCTTAAAAACCAGCGGCATTTTAAAAAATATGCTGAATCAGTACGCCATGCGGGCGGACGCCGCCTATCTGCTGCCCCCGGGCGTTAGCGGAAAAGTGGAGCTTGTGCCTTACTTTAAGTCAAATTACGGCGTCACAGCGGTGGAATTTAAGATCGGGATCGATCAGAAATACGTCTTAAAAAACATCACAGGCTTCCTCAATTCCTTAAATAAGAGCGAAAACATCAGCTACGGCAGGAGGCTCGAATTCTGCCATTGCATGGAAGCCTTCACAGAGACGTCGCAGCGGATGGTCCGGTTCCTGCAACAGCAGGAGACGGACAGGAAGCGCCAGAGCCGCTCCCATGTCTACGAAACCTGCATCGCCAGCTATGAGCGCATCATGGAGCTAGACGAGCTGGGAGTCGACCGGTTTTTCGAGGCGGTGGGGACAGAGCCGTTTTCCATCTCCGTCGATTACATGCCAAAGAAGACCGTCTGCGTCGCGGAGGAAGAAAAAATGCCGAAGCTGCATATACGCAAGGCAGAAGGCGGCATTTTCCTGACGCTGGAAAAACTGCAGGTCATATATGGTGAAAAATACCTATACTTTTATCAAGATTCTGTCATTTTCCGCAGCAAGCCGGAGCTAAGGGGCAGCGTCTCCGAATTTTTTGAATTTCTGGATTTCCAGACCGGGCAGGAATGCTACATAGCGGAAGAGGAGCTTTCCGTGTTCTGCAAGGATCTGCTGCCGCTCGTGAAAGAGAGCTTCGACGTGGAGGAAGAGGACTTTGACGAAAGCCTCTATGTGCCGCCGAAGCCCCATTTCGCGCTGTATCTGGACAGGCAGGACCAGAGCACCATAGGGGCGAAGCTGCTTGCCATCTATGGGCAGAAAAAATATAACGTCCTCGAGAAAATGTCCCCCGGGGAGATGCGGGACGCGGCGGAGGAGTTCTGGGCGGAGAATCTGGTAGGCTCCTATTTCAACGAATACGCCAAAGGGAATACCATCTTTGTCCTGCGGGGGAATGACGATATGCTCTACCGCCTGCTGGCGGGAGGGCTGAAACATCTGTCGGAAAGCATGGCCATCTACACCAGCAGGGAGTTCCGCGGCCTGAAGGTGCTGCCCGCCCCGCCGGTTTCCGCGTCGGTATCCCTAAAGAGCGACCTGCTCGAGCTTGAGATCCGCTCGCCGGAGCTGACGCCGGAAGAACTGGCATACCTGCTGTGCAGATACGACAGGAAAAAGAAATACGTCCGCCTCAAAGACGGCAGCTTCCTGACCGTCGGCGGCAGCGGCATAGGGCGGCTCGCGGAGATAAGCTCCGACCTGCGCCTCACGGAATCAAAGCTGAAAAGCGGCAAGATCACAGAACCCAAATACCGCGCCCTCTACTTAGACGACGCCCTCCGCGGCGGCGGCAGGCTCTCCGTGGAAAAAAACGGGGGATTCCGGGCGATCGTGCAGAACATGAAAACCGTGGAGGAAAACGGCTTTCAAGTGCCGGATTCCCTGAAGGACATTATGAGGGGCTACCAGAAGACGGGATTCGCCTGGCTGAAAACGCTGCGGGAGAATGGGTTTGGCGGCATATTGGCGGACGACATGGGCCTGGGAAAGACGCTCCAGGTCATAAGCCTGCTGGCGTCCGAGCGCGAGGACGTGCTGGCGGGGAAGAAAGAATGGCGGCAGTCCCTGATCGTAAGCCCCTCTTCCCTGATCTACAACTGGCAGAAAGAAATCCAGAGGTTCGCGCCGGAACTTGAAACGCGGATCATCGCGGGGACCGCGGAGGAGCGGAAAGAGCTGGTCCAGGGCAGCGGGGAGCGGCAGATCCTGATCACCTCCTACGACCTGCTCAAGCGGGACGAGGCGTTGTACCAGGGCAGGACGTTTGCCGTTCAGGTGCTCGATGAGGCGCAGTACATCAAGACCCCATCGACGAAGGCGGCAAAAGCCGTCAAAAAGATCGCATCGTCTTTCCGCCTGGCGCTCACGGGGACGCCCATCGAAAACCGCCTCAGCGAGCTGTGGAGCATTTTCGACTACCTGATGCCGGGCTTCCTGTATAGCTACCAGCGTTTCCGGGAAGAGATGGAGGTTCCCATCATGACGGAGCGGGACGATGGGAAAATGGAGCGGCTGAAGCGCATGATACGCCCCTTTATCCTGCGCCGCCTGAAAAAGGACGTTCTGAAGGACCTGCCGGAAAAGATAGAGGAAAACGTATTCGCGAAGATCTCCGGCGAGCAGCTGCGGCTGTACGACGCCCATGTGCAGCGGATGCGCCTCTCCTTGGATTCGCAGAGCGAGGAAGAGTTCCGGGAGAACAAGATACAGATCTTAGCGGAGCTTACCAAGCTGCGGCAGATCTGCTGCGACCCGGCGCTGCTGTTTGAGCATTACGGCGGGGAAGCGGCAAAGACGGACGTGTGCCTGGAGCTGATACGGGACGCGGTCGGCAGCGGCCATAAGGTCCTGCTCTTCTCCCAGTTCACTTCCATGCTCGAGCGGCTGGCGTGGCGGCTGAAAAAGGCGGGGATCGCCTACTATATGCTCACCGGAGCGGTCAGAAAGGAAACGCGGATGCAGATGGTGGAGAGCTTTGAAACGGACGAGATCCCGGTATTCTGCATCAGCTTAAAAGCCGGGGGGACAGGCCTGAACCTGACCGCGGCGGACATCGTGATCCACTACGACCCGTGGTGGAACGCGGCGGCGCAGAATCAGGCGACGGACCGGGCGCACCGCATCGGGCAGCAGAACGTAGTGACGGTCTACCGTCTGGTGGCGGAGGGGACCATCGAGGAGAAGATCCTGGATCTCCAGGAGCGCAAGCGCGAGCTGGCGGAGCAGGTGCTGACGGGCGAGGGCATGGGAACGGGAAGCTTTACCAGAGAGGAGCTCCTGGAACTGCTGCGCTGACGAAAAGCGCGCGCTTATCCGCGCACTGGAACATCTTAACGCCAGGCTGGGAAAAGCGCGTGCGTGCCGGAACATCTTAACGCCAGGCTGGAAAAAAAGGGGG
>CAZAMD010000023.1:18841-23834 GCA_964486485.1 uncultured Roseburia sp.
GGGAAAAGCGCGTGCGTGCCGGAACATCTTAACGCCAGGCTGGAAAAAAAGGGGGGCGCGCCTATCCGGGCATCTTAACGCCAGGCTGGGAAAAAAAGGGGGCGCGTGCCGGAACATCTTAACGCTAAGTTGGAAAAAAAGCGCGCCCTCCCGCATATCCTTTAAGAACAGGCAAGCGGAAGAAGCGGGTTTTCGCGCGCATTTCCCGATAGAAGCAAAAGGAAATATTAAACAATTTACAGCAGTATCCGATAATATTATAGTAGATATTTTTTCGCGCCGCTTCGGTAAAAGGGAGAAAATCTGGTTGTAAACGGGGGGGACATTTGCTATAATAGAAGTACAAAAGTGAGGGAATTTACTTATGGAAAGACGGATGGATTACACCCGAAGAAAAAGGCTGGGTGAACTCCTCATCAATGCCGGAGCGATCACACAGGAACAACTGGATAAAGCGCTGGCGGCGCAGAGGAGCAACCGGGACGGCAAGAAGCTCGGGAGCGTCCTGATCGATATGGATTTTGTCACAGACAGGCAGATGCTCCAGGCGCTCAGGGATCAGCTGGGATATCCGGTGGTAGACCTCTCCCGCGAGCGCGTGGGCGAGGAAGTCACCAAGCTGCTCGAGGAGCCGCTGCTCAGAAAATACAGCCTGATGCCCTTTGGGTTCAGCGAGAGGAACCCCAACATCTTAAAAGTCGCGATGAGCGACCCGCTGGATATCCGCGCGATAGATGATGTCTCCATCATCACGGGGTTTCAGGTAGAAGTATATATCACGACGCAGAAAGACATCATGTCGGCGATCGACCGTTACTACGGCAGCGCGGAGATGGTCAAGGTGGCGGCGGAGTTCATGCGGGGGCGCACGGAGGAGCAGGTGGCGGCGGAGGCCGTCGAGGACACCTCGAGCCAGGCGCCGATCGTCAAGCTGGTGCGCCAGATCATCGAGCAGGCGGTGCGCAAGAGGGCGAGCGATATCCATATCGAGCCGATGGACACAAAGCTGCGCATCCGTTTCCGTGTGGACGGCGTGCTGCAGGAGGCGATGGTTCACGACATCTCGCTCCACGCGGCAGTGACCGCGCGCATCAAGATCATCAGCGGCCTCGACATTTCAGAAAAGCGGAAGCCGCAGGACGGCCGTACCAGCGCCGTGGTGGACGGGCAGGATTATGATATCCGTGTCTCCATGCTGCCGACGGTCTACGGGGAAAAGACCGTTATGAGGCTGACGCAGAAGAAAGGCCTCACCCGCGATAAGCGGGAGCTTGGCTTCTCCCCGGAGGAGCTTGAGAAGTTCGACCGCATCCTCACGCACCCAAACGGCATCATTCTCGTGACGGGGCCGACCGGGAGCGGTAAGTCTACCACGCTCTACACCGCGCTCTGCGAGCTGAACGTGGAGGGGGTCAACATCATCACGGTAGAGGATCCGGTGGAGGCGGAGATCAACGGCATCAACCAGGTGCAGGTCAATGAAAAGGCGGGCCTTAGCTTCGCGAGCGCGCTCCGCTCGATCCTGAGGCAGGATCCCGACATCATCATGATCGGGGAGATCCGTGACGGCGAGACGGCGGAGATCGCGGTAAAGGCGTCCATCACGGGCCATCTGGTGGTGAGCACCCTGCACACCAACAGCTCGGCGAGTACGATCACCCGTCTGACCGACATGGGGGTAGAGCCGTACCTGATCGCCGATTCGGTTGTCGGCATCATCGCGCAGCGTCTGGTGCGCCGCGTCTGCCCGTACTGCAGCGTCCTGCGCGAGGCGGATGATTTTGAGAAGACCGTCCTCGGCATATCCGACAGCGCGGAAAAGACCATGATCCTGCGTGCGGGGCAGGGAGACTGCATGAACTGCGGGGGCAGCGGCTACTACGGCCGCATCGGCGTCTATGAGATCATGTCCGTCGGCCCGTCGCTCAAAAGGGCGATCAGCATGGGGGCGACCGCGGACGAGATAGAGCAGGCGGCGATACAGGAAGGAATGAAGACCCTGCGCATGAGCGCGATACGCTATGTGCTTGAGGGCATTACGACGATAGAAGAAGTGAGACGTATTATCTACGAGGAGTGACCATGGAAACGACAATCAAGAACCTTTTGGCGGCGGCAAAAGAAAGAGATGCGTCCGATCTGCACATCACGGTGGGGATCCGCCCGAAGTGCAGGGATCACGGCGTGCTCTCGGAGATGGAAGGCTTTGACCGCATCACGCCCGACATCGCAAGGGAGCTGGTCGGCACGATGCTCGGCGAGCGGCAGCAGGCCGTCATCGACGAGTGCGGCGAGGTGGATTTCGCGTACTCCATACCGGAGCTGGGGCGTTTCCGCGTCAATGTTTTCAAGCAGCGCGGATCCTACGCGGCAGTCCTGCGTCTGGTGGCGACGACGATCCCATCGACGGAGGCTCTGGGGCTTCCGCACTCTGTGGTGGAGCTGACAAAGCGCAAGCGGGGGCTGATCCTCGTGACGGGGCCGACCGGGAGCGGTAAGTCCACGACCCTCGCCTCGCTGATCAATATCATCAACCAGACGCAGAATGTGCATGTGATCACCCTCGAGGATCCGATCGAGTACCTGCACAACCATAAGCAGGCGGTGGTCAACCAGCGGGAGATCGGGCTTGACACCTTATCCTACGCGAACGCCCTGAGGGCTGCGCTGCGTGAGGATCCCGACATCGTTCTGGTGGGGGAGATGCGCGACCTTGACACCATCTCGACCGCCATCACGGCGGCGGAGACGGGACACCTGGTGTTCTCGACCCTGCACACGATCGGGGCGGCGTCCACGATCGACCGTATCATTGACGTGTTCCCGCCGCACCAGCAGACGCAGATACGGGTACAGTTAGCGACCGTGTTAGAGTGCGTGATCTCCCAGCAGCTTTTGCCCACGGCAAACGGCAGGGGGCGCGTGGCGGCATTTGAGGTCATGCACGGCTCTCCGGCGATCAAGAACCTGATCCGCGAGGGGAAGACGCACCAGATAGAATCCATCATTCAGACCAGCAAGAAGCTGGGGATGCAGACGATGGACGACGCGCTGTTTGACTTATATCTGAAACATAAGATAGAAGCTGCGAAAGCGGTGGAATACGCGGTGGATTCCGTGGCGATGCAGGAAAAAATGTATTGACTTCTGAAGGGCGGATGGAAAAATGGCAAGCTACAATTACGAAGTGGTACAGCCGGACGGCAAGGATCGGAAAGGCACGATAGAGGCGGCAAGCCGCGAGGCGGCGATCACGGAGCTTCGGGCTTCCGGCAACCTCATTGTCTCTCTGGATCTGGCAAACGCGCTGAATAAGGACTTGGACATCAACATAGGCAAGGTGGTGAAGGCGAGGGAGCTGAGCGTTTTCTGCAGGCAGTTCCAGAGCGTGCTGAACGCGGGCGTGACCGTGATGGAGGCGCTCGGCATGCTGGCGAAGCAGACCTCTAACCGCTCGTTTCAGGCGGCGATCGAGGACGTGCGCGACACCGTGCAGCGGGGCGAGACGTTAGCGGAGGCGATGAGCCAGCACCCCAAAGTCTTTCCCGAGCTGATGATACATATGGTGGCGGCGGGGGAGGCGTCCGGTAGCCTGGACGTTGCCTTTGACCGGGTGGCGAAGCAATACGAGAAGGATTCCCATCTAGCGGGCATGGTCAAGAAGTCCATGGTCTATCCGGTCATTCTGATCATTGTCATCATCGGCGTCGTGGCGATCATGATGATCAAGATCGTGCCGACCTTCACCGAGACCTTTGCCGACATCGGGGTGCAGCTCCCCTGGATCACGAGGGCGGTCATGGGCGTCAGTGATTTTTTGGTACACAGCTGGTATTTCATCGCGGGGGGAGCGGCAGTGATCGGCTTCCTGATCCACGAAGTCAAGAAGACGGAGCGCGGCGCGATGTTTTTTGGGCAGTTAGGTCTTATGCTTCCGCTGTTTGGCAATCTGACAGTCAAGTCTGCCAGCGCGAGCTTTGCTAGGACCTTAAGCACGCTGATGGCGTCCGGCCTATCCATGATGGACTCCATCGGCATTATAGAAAAGACCATAAAGAACGCGGTGGTGAGAACGGCGTTGAGGAATGCGCAAAAGGAGGTGAGCGAAGGTGTTCCCCTGTCGATCCCGCTAGAGCGGAGCGGCGTCTTTCCGCCGATGGTCTACCAGATGGTGCGCATCGGGGAGGAGACAGGTAATATGGAGGAGATGCTCGATAAGATTTCCGACTATTACGACGAGGAGGTCGAGATGGCGACACAGGCCCTCGTGGCTGCGCTAGAACCCATGATCATCATTGTGATGGCAATGCTGGTCGTGCCGATCATCTTAGCGATCATGCTGCCGATGTTCAGCATGAATACGCAGTTCTGACATGGTAACAGCGGTTATCAGCGGCTGAGGGCAGCCGTATGGTAATAAACCCCCGGATGCGGGGAGGGCTTTCGGGAAGAAAGCGGAAAAATTTTAAAAGTGTTCCAGAAAAGGAGGAAAGTAATGATGAAAGCAGAAGTTATGAAACAAAAAAGAACAGACAACAAAGGTTTCTCTCTGGTAGAGCTGATCATCGTCATGGCGATCATGGCGATCCTGGTGGGGATTGTCGGCACCCAGGCGATTCCGTACATGAACCGTGCGAGACTGTCAAAGGACAGGGAGCTGCTAAGCGCGATCTCAACGGCGGCGGTAACGGCATACACGATGAACGTAGAAGACTTACCCTCTGGCTTCGCGGGCGTGACCGATCTTTATACACCTGATGGTGATGCTGCAACAGCAAAATGGCAGACAGACATCATAGAGATGATTTCTTATGATACTATGCAGAAATTAAACGAAGCAGCGAGTTCTGAGCCTTTGAAGACGGCGGATGCAATTAGTATTACAATTACAGGCAATACGCTGAAAGTGGAAGCAACGGGAGGTACAGATGCCGCTGACTTAGAGCCAGTGGAATCCCAGTTATAATCGCATCCACAGGAAACCGTCCGGGGT
>CAZAMD010000023.1:23934-30463 GCA_964486485.1 uncultured Roseburia sp.
CTTAGAGCCAGTGGAATCCCAGTTATAATCGCATCCACAGGAAACCGTCCGGGGTTTCCGGGCTGCGGAGTAAGAGATAGAGGATAAAGAAGGGTTGAACGATGAAAAGCCGGAAACAGGATACAAAGGGATTTTCTTTGATAGAGTTGATCATCGTCATGGCGGTCATGGCGATTCTGGTGGGCATTGTCGGCGCTTCGGCTGTGTCTTACATGGAAAAGGCGCGGGAGTCGAAAGACAGGCAGGTCTTAAGCGGCCTTGCCACCGCGGCGGTTTCCGCTTATACAATGAACGCGGAAGCATTTCCGCCAAACTACAACAATCTGATATACTTCGACTTTGACGATAGGCCTAACGGCGGATATACAAAGGATCCAGAGCTTAGCTTCTATCAGGATTTTGTCGAGCTGTCAGGATTTGAAAACGCCAATGCGGTGAAAGACGCCATGGCAAGTAAAAAAGGAGAAACGGTCACGTTCATCGGCATCGTGATCAATCTCGAGGACGGCGAGATAGCCGTCTATGCCTACGGTCTTACGGAGGGGGGAGGCGTGGGAGATATGTTCGACCCCATCACGGTAACGATCTGAGATGACGGCAGAGGAGGGTTTCATGTCAGCGCTGCTTGCTCTTTTGTTTTACAGCTTCATATTCCTTTACGGGATCGTGATCGGAAGTTTCTTAAACGTCTGCATCCTGCGCATTCCGGCAAAAGAGAGCCTTGTGCCTGGCTCCCACTGCACAAACTGCGGGAGCCGGCTGCGCTGGCGGGACCTGATCCCGGTATTTTCCTACCTGTGCCTGAGAGGCAGGTGCCGCTATTGCGGCGCGAAGATCTCCGCGCAGTACCCGCTGGTGGAAGCGGCGAACGGCGCGCTCTATGTGGCGGTGTTTCTTGCAAACGGCGCGAACGTAAAGAGCGTCCTCTACTGCCTGATGGCGTCGGTTCTTCTGGTGATCAGCGTCATTGATGAACGCACCTATGAAATCCCGGTTTCCTGCAATGCTGCCCTGCTGGTTTTGGGGATTGCCGCCTGTGCCTTGGATGCCGTGCGGGACCCCGCGCTGCTGAAAAGCCATCTGCTGGGGTTGGTCGGCGTCTCAATGGCGCTTTATCTGTTATACCGGATTTCGGGCGGCAGGGCGATCGGCGGAGGCGACGTCAAGCTGATGGCGGCGGCAGGGCTGCTCATAGGCATCCGCGATATCGTGCTGGCATTTTTCATCGGCTGCATCTTGGGATCGGTCATACATCTGGCGCGGATGAAGCTTTCCGGGGCGGAGCGCGTCCTTGCCATGGGGCCGTACCTGTCAGCGGGCATCCTGATCGCCGCGCTCTTCGGCGGACGGATCGCGGACTGGTATTTCGGAATGCTGGGACTGCGCTAAACGCTGTCCCCTGACTCGGGAGAGGCGGGCGCGCCTTTCTGGAGTGAGGGAACAAGCAGTGGAAGGGAGAGACAAATGGCTAAAAAAGTAATCAGCATGGAACTGGGGACATGGTGGACAAAGGTTGTCTACATGGATTATGGCAAAAAATCGCCTCAGATACACGACATGTTCAGCTTCCGCACGCCGGAGCATGCCGTGGAGGACGGCTATATCCGGGATAAGGAGAGCTTTACGAAAGCGCTCAAAGATGAGCTGGCGAAACGGCAGATTTCAGAAAAAAGCATCTTTTTCAACATCAATTCCCCCAAAGTGATCACGAGGGAGGTTTCGCTGCCGCTCTTAAAGGATAAGCAGCTCGAGGGCGTCATACAGACACAGGCGAAAGAGTATTTCCCCATGGACGTTTCCGGCTGCAGCATCTCCTACCGGAAGATGCATGAGGCCTACTCGGACGAGGGGGTTTCCATGCGCATCCTGCTGATCGCGATACCGGATAACCTGATCGCCAACTATATCAACTTCGCGGAAAGCACGGGCTTTGACATTGAGGGCTTTGACTATATCGGAAACAGCATCGCCTCGTTCGCCAATGCCTATTTCCGGCAGAACTGCGTGGTCGTGCAGCTTGAGGAGAATGAGACGATCATCAGCGTATTCGCCGCCGGCAAGCTGGTCTTTCAGCGCGTCGCGCCCAACGGCTATTCCATGGCGCTCTCCGCGGTGATGGATCACGAGATCCTGGGCGTGGACGAGGAATACGGGGCGTTTGACTTCCTCATGAGCAACGATATGTTCCACAGGGAGCCGGAGGACTGCGAGCCGGGGACAGAGGCGGCGCGCAGAGAAGATGCCTACGCGGACATCACAGACGTCCTGCACTACCAGACCAGAGTCGTGTTTACCGCTCTGGATTATTATAAGACCCAGTCAAAGCAGGATCTCTACGGGAGCTTCTACCTGATCGGCAGCGGCGCGGATATCGCCGGGATCGAGCAGATCTTCCGGGAAGAGATATCGATCGAATACGAGGATGTGAGCTATCGCTCGATCCTGCGCTTCTCCAAGCGTTTGAGCGCCAAGGAGGTCTCGGCGGTGGATTTTGTGACGGCGATCGGGGCGACCCTGCAGCCGCTTTCCATCAAGTCGAAAGAGATGCGCGAGGAAGAGAGCGAGAAGAAGACCCGCAAATCCACGGGACTGATCTTCACCGCCGCGATCGTCGTCAGCATCGCGCTGATCGTCGTGGGCGTGATGCGCTATTTCATGGCGGTCACGGAGCGCGACAAGCTGCAGAGGAAGGTCAAGGAGCTGGCTTATGTGGAGGAGGTTTTCAACGAGCATGAGCTGGTGAAAGCCGAGGAAGAGCAGTATGCGGGCTTTGACAGCCTCACAGTGGCGGACAACGAGCGGATGCCGGAGCTGATCGCCCAGCTCGAGGAGAAGCTGCCGGCGCGAGTCACCGTGCAGAGCATGTCGGTCACGGGCAAGAGCATCACCTTGAATATGGCAAGCCCGGATAAGGTGACGGCGGCGCAGCTTTTGTTAAACCTGAAAGAGATACCGTTCCTTGGCGACATCTCGCTTCCGGCGGTCGTCTCGGGCGTGGACGCCTCCGGCAGCAGGATCTGGCAGTTCTCCCTTACCGCCTCTTATAAGGAAGAAGAGGAAGAAACGCCGGACGAAACCGGGGAGGCCGCGGGGGACGCGGCGGCGGACGGCACGGAAACGGAGGAAGAAGCAGGAACGGCGGAGGAGCCGGAGGGAACAGAAGCGGTCGGCGGGACGGAATAGCTCCCAGCCGGGCCGGATAGATAGAGGGCAATCAGGACTGCGCGGGGAACGTCGCAGGAAAGCCGGGCATCGGCGGCTTTCGGGAGGAATACGTTCCCAGAATGGAGAGGAACATGGGAAAAATACGCTTGTCAGACTCGGAGAAAAAATTACTGCTGCTATTGCTGGCGATCCTTCTGTTTGTCGGCTCTTACTTCATCGGATTCCGGAGGAGCACGGCGGCGGCGGAGGCGATCGAGGCGGAAAACGCCAAGAACCGCCAGCTGATCGGGCAGTTAGAAAACATGGTGAACCGTCAGGAGGAAGTGCAGGAAGAGACGAAAGCCGCCGCGCAGGCGGTGGAGGACATCAAGGCGAAATATCCCTCGGACATGACGGTAGAGAAAGCGGTCGCCGTCGTCCAGGAGATGGAGGACGCGACAGGCGTGGAAGTGGCGGATATCAGCTTTGTGATGAACAACCTGGTGATGGCTTTTTCGGAAGTGGCGCAGCAGCCCGACCCGGATCCGGCGGCGGCGGCAGCCGCGGCGGCCGCGGGACAGACCGAGCCGCAGGCGGCCGAGCAGACGGAGGGACAGGCGGGAACGCCCCAGGAAGGGCAGCCGGCAGGCTATTATGCCGCGCTTACCATGAACTATCAGGCGGGATATGAAAACCTGAAAAAGATGGCGGAGTATGTGCGCGGGATGCAGGACCGCGCGACGATACCGACGATTTCCGCCGCGTATGACAGCGAGACGGGCAGACTCACGGGGACGATGACGCTGAATCTGTACTACCTGACGGAAACAGGCAGGGAGTATGAGCCGCCGCAGTTCCCCGGGATCGGAGCGGGCGTATCGGATATCTTTAAATCCGGCGCCGGCAGTGTGGTTTCCAACGATAGTCAGGAGAGTGGATCGGAGAATGACCAGGGGGAGACAGATGACGGGACAGAAGCAGATGCGGAGACAGAGCCGCAATAAGGACGGGAAAAGCGCGCGTGACGGAGGCTTTACCTTAGTGGAAGTCATTATTTCCATGACTATCCTCGCGCTGGTTTCCATTCCGCTCCTCAATTATTTTTCGGAGTCGATGCGTTACAGCGTCAAGATGGCGCAGCAGCAGAAAGCGACCATCGCGGCGCAGGCATTGCTGGAGGAGATGAAAGCGGAAGAAAAGCTGATAGAAAAACAGCCAAGGCCGGATGGAACGTCCGAGTATGGCGCGGAATGCTTGGAAAACAAAGGCTATGCCTTCAAAACAACAAACAGGTTTGATCCGGATAACGGGACGGGGACGGTCATTTATGAAAGGAAAGCGGGAACTCCGGCGTCCGGCACGCCTCCCCAGGAGGACGCCTATGATGTGGAAGTGACGATTGAGTCGGAGCTGAATGAGGATAAAATATCAGATCCGTCGATTTCCGGCATAGATTATGCGCAGGACGTAGTCACTGTGGAAAGCCGGCAGCAGGACGAAGCGGTCTTTTATTTTCAGAAAGCTGACAGCAAGTATAACGGCGGGACATTTCCTGACAAAGATGAGATCCTGAACCGTCTGCACCGGGAGATATGTGTGGAAATCGGAAAAAATGCTGCCGGGGAATATACGGTACAGATATATCATCATTATACTTGTGAGGCATCGACAGGAGGGATGATGGCAGAAACCATGGATCCAGCCTACCTTCTTGATACGAAAATCGGGGAGCTGAAAAATATTTATATTCTGTACAACGGGATGAAAACGGGAGATAAGGTGTCTGTGAAAGCGGACGATTCCGCAAAAACAGACCTGCAGGAGAATCCTCCCGCATTATACATGGTTTATCAGAATCCGGAGGATCCTTTCCCTCCCGCTTATCATCTGAGTGTGGACAGCGGGAGTTTTGACAAAACAAAGATGAAAGTGCACACCAACGTCCCCACCGGACAGGTGTGTGACGAGACGGGCACGCTGGCTTACCAGACCCTGGGGGGGCTTACCGAAGAGGGAAAACCGGTGAGCCAGCTTACCATAACGGCGGAGGTTTATAAAGCGGGCCATGTGGATGGAGATAGTCCTCTAGCGCAGATTGTAACGACGAAAGGAGAGTAGCCATGGAAAACAGAAGGCAGTTAGAAGGACGCAACCGGGGCGCGTCGCTGATCCAGGTGATGATTTCGATTGTCTTTGTACTGACGATGGGCTCGATTGTGTTAGAGATGACCTGGACGAATATCCGAATGCGTGAGGTGGAGCTTTCCGGGAAAAAGAATTTTTACTCGGCGGAAGAGGTTGTAGATGAGCTGACTTCCGGCTTAAGGGATAAGGCGGCAGTGGCGATGCAGGAAGCTTATACGGAAATTTTAACGGACTACAGCGCCATTATGGCAAAGGGCGGGAATGCGCAGGAAGAGTTTGCGAAAGCGTATCTCGATCGCCTGACGGCTGTATTTCAGGACACATCGAGAGGTGAATCCGTACTGAACGATGCTGTCGATACGGCTAAAACGGTTGCTGTCGGCGGTTACTATGATAAGACATTGTTAAACGACCTCATAAAAGACGAAACCGTCAGAGGCAAGCCTTATGACGTGGACGATGTGGAACTCAAGACAGGCGACGGCGAGGCAATCTTCTTGAAAGATTATGAAACAGAAGATTTTACGTTAAAGGCAGTCAAGATCGATTATAAGGACGAGAGAGGCTATGAGACGTCCATTTCCACCGATATGGTGTTTCATACGCCCAAGCTGAACTTTAACAGCAGTTATCGTACCACCACGGATTATATGAAATACGGACTGGTGGCGGATAAAGGGATAGTGATCGATGGAGCGGACATCACGATCGACGGAAACATCTATGCCGGGGCAGAGGGCATCAAGAACGTGGCTCAGCCGGGAGATACAGCAACGATTCGGGGGAGCAATATTGTGACCCGGGGCGATATTCTGGCGGAAAACGGCACGGTCATGAACGTCGGCGATGGAACAGGCCGGATATGGGCGGAAAACGCTGGAACGACGGGCAAGGAGTCTGTTCTGAACCTGAACGGAAACTGCTACATTGCGGATGACCTGACGCTCGATGGGACCGAGAGCAAGGTGAATCTGCAGGGAAACTACTATGGCTATAATTTCCAGAAAGAATATGACACAGACGCGCCGATGGAAACAAATGCGGATTTCAGCAGCGCGATCATGATAAACGGGGAGAAGAGCAGACTGGATTTATCCGGGCTCAATCAGCTGTTTCTGGCGGGCAGAACCTATATTTCCCGGGGCGGCGACGCGAGCGTGAACAGCGATATCCCGCTGGGCGAGTCGCTGTCCGTGCGGACGAACCAGCTGGCGTACAGCGTGCCGGAGGAGTTTTTGGA
>CAZAMD010000023.1:30563-32998 GCA_964486485.1 uncultured Roseburia sp.
CGCTGTCCGTGCGGACGAACCAGCTGGCGTACAGCGTGCCGGAGGAGTTTTTGGATACGGGCAGCGCGCCGGTGAGATTCAGCGGGACAGGGCTGGCGGAATATTCCAGCAGAATCGGGGTTCCTGGCATGGAGGCATATCTTGACGGGACAGCCCCGATAGCAGTATACTATTATAGGGATAGAGATGGAATCGTGCCGAAGAAACGGTATTATCTGAATTTTGCGTCCGAGCAGAGCGCCAACGACTTTTTTACGGCATACTGGGCGGCAAACGAAGAGCAGATGAGCAGCTACGCGGACATTTACGCGGATGCGATCGTCATAGATGAAGTAAATCATACGCTTTGTACGCTAAAAGGCGATATTTTAAAGAAAGACGATGTGGCGGGAGATTTCACCCAGATTCCGGTGACGATCGCGCCGGGAGGCGAGTGGCAGAAAGATGGCGTTTATTGGGAGTATGCGAACGATCGCGCAACCACTTATAAATCCCTGCAGATGTATCTGGAGGATTCCCACGAGGGCGTGACGCCGTCCGATCCGGTGCGGTTTTATGACGGCAGCGGGAAGATCGACAAGACGGTGGATTCTCTGGTCAACAATTTGCTGGCGGTAGGGGATATCCAGACCGACCATCCCAGGACCGGATTGAATTATAAGAGTGAGGCGGATTTCGATATCGATGGAACCGTGTACCATGCCGTGGTTGTAAATGATGATTCCTATACGGTACCCGCCGGATATCAGGGCATTGTCATTGCCACTGGAGATGTGCTGATACAGGGGGCTTTCCGGGGCATGGTCATTGCCGGGGGAACGGTCAAGTTCTCGATAGGAGCCACTGTAACCTCGGATGAGCTTTTAGTTTCTAAACTGTTTGAAGCGGATGGGAAGCGTCGCGGCGCTGACGGAAATCCCGCCCCGGTTTTTGTGAAATACTTTAAGGACAACGAAAAAGCGCTGGATAGCGTCATAGGAACGGTGAAGATTGACGATTATTTAAGTTATGAGAACTGGACAAAGAATGAGAGCTAGAGGGCGCGTGTGATGGAGGGAAGTGTTTGGAATGGATGACATCAGAAAAGACAGGCGCGGAATGTCTCTGGTCGAGATGATGATTGTCATGGCGATCATGGGGCTTCTCTCCGCCTCCGCCGTGTCACTGATGGGACGGATTTATTACGCGAATACGAAAAAAACCGTGGAAACCATCAGCAACGCGCTCGATAGGCTGCGGATAAACACGATGAGCAAAGAGGGAGCGGAATACCTCTATATCTATCAGATAGATCAGGAATGTTATCTGATAGAAAGCGGGGAGAAGCGGGACAGCTTTGACGGCGCGTTCATGACCGAGAAAGGCACGAAGCTCTGCGGCGGCGGCACCGACATTTTTCTTGACAGCGAGACGGGGACGAAAGTAGAGGGTGATGCGGTGATCCGCGTCGCTTACAAGAAAAGCGGCGCTTTCAATACAGATCCCGATAATGGTACGAATGTCTCCGCGATCGTGGTAAAGGGGAGCGGCGTCACGAGCATTTCCCTGGCATGGGAAACCGGAAAGCATTATATCGAATAGAAGGCATGATATCAATGAGAAACGTGATATAAATAAAAAACATGATGTGGAATAGAAAGCACGATATCGAATAAGAAGCATGATATAGAATAGAAAGCACGATATCGAATAAAAAGCATGATATAAATTAGAAACGTGATATAGAATAAAAAGCACGATATAGAACAGAAACATGATACAAAATAGAGAGTATGATATAAAATAGAAACCGATCTGCGGTGTCTGCACAAGCTGGGAGGGAGACAGATGAAAGGGGACAATCGGGGAATGACGCTCGTGGAGCTGATGGTAGCGGTGACCATGTCCGTCATCATCACAGGCGCGGCGGGCTTGTTTATTCAAAACGCGCTAAAAGGCTACCAGTCGGCGTCCAGCGCCGTGGATTTCCAGATGGAGTCGCAGGTCCTGATGGAGCAGCTTGGCACATGGATCATGGAGGGAAACCGCGTGGAGATAGATTCTTGCACAGATCCGGACGGCACGGCACGGAATGTGCTGGTCATCTACAGCATTCCGGCAGCGCAAAAGGAATTTAGCGATGCGGAATTTAACTCGCCGCAAACGTTCAGCAGACGGTTCATCTGGCAGCGGGAAAACGCGCTTTACATGAAGAAAATAGACGGGATAGACCTCGCTGATTTAGAGGCGCCGGGCGACCTGGATACGGCAGGAATGGATTATGACTTAGATGCCGGCCGGGATTCCTGCGTCAGTGAATCGATAAAAGCATTTACTCCGGCGTATGACCGATCGACAGACCCTGAGATGGTCAAAATCTCTCTCACGCTTTCGCGCGGCACGCAGGAGTATGAAGTGAACGACGAGTTTCAGATACGAAATGAGTTAAGGTAGCC
>CAZAMD010000024.1:0-32952 GCA_964486485.1 uncultured Roseburia sp.
TTCCTATCTCCTGCCTTTCTATCTTGCTCACCCCATCCGTATAAACCCTTGCTCTTATACCGCTAACGTTTCTTCATATTTTTCCAATATGAGGCTTTGAATGCGGTCCCTGGTTTCCGAATTGATCGGATGTGCAATATCACGGTATTCCCCATCTGCCGCCTTACGGCTTGGCATCGCAATGAACAGTCCCTTTTCCCCTTCGATGATCTTGATGTCATGTACTACAAACTGCTCATCGACGGTGATCGATGCCACTGCTTTCATTTTACCTTCTTTTTCTACTTTCCTAATCCTTACATCCGTAATCTGCATACCCTCGTCCCCCTTTATGGTTTAACCTTCAAAATCCTGCCTTGCCTAAATCGCATAGCGCTCATTATTTTCTGACACAATCTTGACACCGTTGTCACCACAATAATATGTGTTTGCTTTTATCGTATCACGGCTTTCCACGATACAATTTTCAATATGTGCGTTATCCCCGATATAGACATCATTGAGAATGATAGAGTTTTTGACCACGCAGTTTTTGCCGACAAATACCTTCTTGAAAAGCACCGAATTTTCAACTTTGCTGTTGATGATGCATCCGCTGGCAACCAAACTATTGCGCACATCGGAACCCTCATTGTATTTTGCAGGCGGAAGGTCATCTACCTTAGAACAGATCTTTGGCTCATCCCGGAAGAAATATTTCCGTACTTCCGGTTTTAAGAAATCCATATTTGTCCTGTAGTAGGAATCTACCGCCGCAATGTTGCTCCAATATTCTTTCATCTTATATCCATAGATCCGCTTCATATTTTTGTAGCGGATCAAGATATCTGTCACAAAATCCCAGCGTCCCTCCTCCTCGCTTCTCTCAAGCATTTCGATCAGCTGCCTTCTCCTTACGATATAAATGCCCGCAGAGATGGTATTGGACTGGGAAACCATCGGTTTCTCCTCGAACTCGACAATCCGCGAGTCCTCATTCATGCGGATAGCTCCAAATCTGCTGATGTCCTCCCCCGCCGGCATATCCTTGCATACGACCGTAATATCCGCTTTCTTTTCCATGTGGCTGTCCAATACCTTATTGTAGTCCATCTTGTAAACACAGTCCCCGCTGGTGATGATCACATATGGCTCATGGCTCTTCTTTAAGAAGCTGATGTTCTGGTACATCGCATCGGCCGTGCCGCGGTACCACCAGCTGTTATCCACTGTCACAGTTGGATTGAATACATATAAGCCCCCTTGCTTTCTTCCGAAATCCCACCATTTCGATGAACTCAAATGCTCGTTCAAAGACCTTGCGCTATACTGTGTCAGTACCGCCACTGTCTGCACATGGGAATTGCTCATGTTGCTGAGCGCGAAATCAATGCTCCTGTAGCTTCCGCCCACAGGCATTGCCGCGATTGCCCTTTTGTTGGAAAGTTCCTTCATCCTGCTGTTATTGCCGCCCGCTAAAATAATGCCTATCGCCTTCATAGTGTGTCACCTGCCTTAATGATCGCTTCGCCGCTTTCCAAAATCCCATTCGGGTAATCCCCTTTCTCTGTCGCCCCTGAGATCGCCGTATTCTTACCGACGGTCACGCCGCCCGGTATGACAGAATCCTCTCCGACAGTTACCAGTCCAAAGGCATAGATGCTTGCGTTTAACTTATTTGGTTTTTCTTCCCCGACTCCAAGCACTGCCCCGTCGCCAATGCGGCAATTTTCCGCAATGATAGCCTTGTCAACCGAAACCCCCTCTCCGATGTATGTGCCTTTCATTACGATGGAATCCCTGACAACAGCATCCTTTCCAATGGTGACGCCCGCCCCGATCACGGAATTGTATACTTTGCCGTAGACTTCCGTACCCTCCCCTATGATGCTCCGCTCTACTACGGATTCCGCAGATAAATACTGAGGTTCAATGATATCACTCTTTGTGTATATCTTCCAATATTCTTCATACAGATTAAATTCGGGAATCAGATGTACCAGTTCCATATTTGCTTCCCAGTAAGAACCTAAAGTTCCGACATCTTTCCAATATCCATGATATTCATAGGCGTAAATCCGCTGATCCTTCTCATGGCAGTATGGAATGATATGCTTTCCAAAATCACATCCGCTCTGATCCTTTAAGGCATACAGCGCTTCTTTCAAAACCTTCCAGCTGAAAATGTAGATACCCATGGAAGCAAGGTTGCTCCTTGGCTCCTTCGGCTTTTCCTCGAAGTCCAGTATCTTTTTGTCCTCGTCCGCGATCACGATGCCAAAGCGGCTCGCCTCCTCAAGCGGAACCGGCATGGCGGCAATGGTGACATCGGCATCATGCTCTTTGTGGAAATCCAGCATCACCTCATAATCCATCTTATAGATATGGTCGCCGGACAAGATCAGCACATATTCCGGATGATAGTTTTCCATGTAGGTCATATTCTGGAATATCGCGTTGGCAGTTCCGCTGTACCATTCACTGTTGCCGCTCCTCTCATAGGGCGGCAGCACAGTCACCCCTCCATTGTTACGATCCAGATCCCAAGGGATACCGATCCCGATGTGCGTGTTTAGGCGCAGAGGCTGATACTGTGTCAAAACTCCCACCGTATCGATTCCTGAGTTAATGCAGTTACTCAGCGGGAAATCAATGATACGGTACTTACCTCCAAAAGCAACTGCCGGTTTTGCGACCTTGTCGGTCAGCACGCCTAATCGGCTTCCCTGCCCTCCGGCTAATAGCATTGCTATCATCTCTTTTCTGATCACGTCAAATCACCTCTCGTTATTTTTAGTCTGTTTCGCTTTGAAGGATTTAGTACTTTTGATACTTACGATTATAACATATCCCCTCTTTATGTACAATATTTTTCATAAAACTTTTTTCCTTTCCTTTTCCAGCAGCGTGCATAGCGTGTTTTGTCAAAAAATTTTTCTCTCAAAAGAATTTGCAAATTGATCATATAAGGTTATAATGGGCTTATTATCAAACAATTTTAAAACAGGCAGGTAATGGCAATGATGTATAAAATCGATTTTGAACACCCGATACATATCCATTTTATCGGCATCGGCGGGATCAGCATGAGCGGCCTCGCCGAGATACTGCTGCATGAATCTTTTACGATTTCCGGCTCTGACGCAAAGGAGTCGGAGCTTACCCGGCATTTAGAGAAAGCGGGCGCCGCCGTCTCCTACGGACAGTCAGCTTCCCATATCACAGACGGCATCGACCTGGTGGTATACACGGCGGCCATCAAAAAAGACAACCCGGAATTCAAACGCGCCGAAGAACTCGGACTCCCCATGATAAGCCGCGCCGAGCTGCTCGGGCAGATTATGGGCAATTACAGGGATTCCATCGCGGTTGCCGGCACGCACGGCAAAACAACCACCACCTCTATGATCAGCCAGATCCTTCTTGCGGCGGATGCCGACCCCACCATTACCGTCGGAGGGATCTTGAAGGCTTTAAACGGCAACTTAAGGGTGGGCAGATCCGGCATTTTTGTCTCCGAAGCCTGCGAATATACCAACAGTTTTCTGCATTTTTACCCAAAATACAGCATCATATTGAATGTGGAGGCGGAACACCTTGATTTCTTTAAAGATATTCAGGATGTCCGCCATTCATTCCGGCAATTTATCTCAAACACCAAAAGCGGCGGCGTTATCTTTCTCAACGGCGAGATCGAGGATTATCAGGAGCTTACCGGCGGATGCCAGCGCAAGGTCGTCACGTTCGGCCTGAGCGGCCGCTGTGACTATCATCCGGCGGACGTCGATATCAACGGGAGGGCCTGCGCTTCTTTCACCGCCATGTACCGCGGCACGCCGGTGATGCGGGTTTCCTTAAACGTCCCCGGAATGCATAATGTTTCCAACGCCCTTGCCGCCATCGCGCTCTCCCTGGAACTGAAGCTCCCAAAGGAAGCCATTCTTTCCGGCCTTGCCGCCTTTGGCGGGGCAGAACGGCGTTTTGAGTACAAAGGCACGGTAAACGGCGTTACCATCATTGATGATTATGCCCACCATCCCACGGAAATACGCGCCACTTTGACAACTGCCAGAAATTATCCGCACAAACGCCTGATCTTGGCGTTCCAGCCTCACACCTATTCAAGGACGAAGGCGTTCCTTAAGGATTTTGCGGAAGTGCTGTCTGCCGCGGACATGGTGGTCCTCACAGACATCTATGCCGCCCGGGAAAAAAACATCTACGGCGTCAGCTCTAAGGACCTGCTGGAAGAGTTGCAAAAAACCGGCTGCGACTGCCGCTATTTCCCCTCTTTTGAGGAAGCTGAAGCATTTTTATCAAAAAATTGTATGAACGGCGACCTGTTGATAACTATGGGAGCCGGAGACATTGTAAACCTTGGCGAGCATCTCCTCGGACAGTAGGTTATCCACATTATCCACATTTAATTGGGGAAAACTTCAACTTTTAAATGTGGATTTTTTTTGTTTACATAATAAAATCGGATTTTTCATAAAAACTGCCCCGCACTGCCCTCAGATAGAACTTTTGGCCGTTTCCATAATCTCGCCCGCCCGTTATGCTCACATTTTATCCACAATATCCACATTTCTGCAAACCCTTGATTTTACGGGGTTTGCAGCAAAAAAGGTACTTCTCTTTTGAAAATTCCTGTGCTATAATTCTGACGTAAGCAAGCCTTTTTGTTTTGAAAGTGGGTGGATGTGTCATGCCAAAAATCCTGATTCACAGCGACAGCGAAACTACCGCTACGAGTGTTTCCAATATTTTCATCGATGAATACATGTCCGATGCCAATGGGGAGTTTGTTAAGATTTATCTGTATCTGCTGCGAATGATGAACGCGCCGGACGCCTCTGTCTCGCTTTCCTCTATCGCGGACAAGTTTGAGCATACGGAAAAAGACGTAAAGCGCGCGCTGTCCTATTGGGAACGCATGAATCTGCTCCATTTAGAATATGACGGCGAGCAGAATCTGACGGGCGTGCATTTCTTAAATTCCCCGCACCGGAACGGGGACGCTCCTATGGGACAGGCCGGAGGCCTTGCGGCGGAAGCCGCGCCCGCAGATGCCGGGAAGCAGCCGGAGGCGGCCTCCTCCGGGGATGCCCCCTCAGAGGCTCCAGCGGCCGGCGCCGCCATCGCGGAGAAAAAGGCTTATACGGCGGACGACATCCGGGCGTTCCGGGAGCAAGAGCAGATAGCGGAGCTGTTGTTTATCGCGGAGCGCTACTTAGGCCGCACCCTGACTCCCACCGACGTGGATACGCTGCTCTACCTCTACGACGGTCTGGGCTTTTCCACGGATCTGATCGAATATCTGATCGAATACTGCGTGACAAAGGGCCATATCAGCATTCACTATATTCAGGCCGCCGCCTTAAAGTGGGCGGAGCAGGGCATTCAGACCGTGACGGACGCTAAGCGGGAGGCACAGCTTCACAGCAAGGCTTATTTTGCCGTCAAAAAGGCCTTCGGCATTTCCGGCAGGGATCTCGTTTCCACGGAAGCAGATTTTATCGAAAAATGGAAGTCTGATTATGGCTTCTCCCTGGAGATGATCGCCGCAGCCTGCGAGCGGACCATACAGTCCATCCATCAGCCCAGCTTCCCTTATGCGGATTCCATTTTAAAAAACTGGAAAAACCAGCAGATACATACGCTTTCTGACATCGGCAGAGCCGATCAGGAGTTTCAGGGCAAACGGACCGCGGACGGCCTTTCCGCCGACCGTGTTCCTAAAAATAAATTTAACAATTTTAAACAGCGGTCTTATGACTATGATCAGTTAGAAAAGATACTGCTCACGACAAATGTGCAGTAGCTTCGGAGGTTCCTATGCCACTGAGCAATTCACAGTATGACGAACTTATCCGCGCGTATGAGGCGAGACAATTAAAAAACCAGCAGGATCTGCAGGAGCGCATCCGCCATGCCTACCGCAAAGTCCCGCGCCTTAAGGAGATCGACGACGCCATTTCCTCCGTCTCCGTCGCGCAGGCGAGAAAAATGCTGGACGGGGACGGGGACGCTATCGCTGACCTGAAAAGCCAGCTTGCCGCTTACCGGAAAGAGCGGGCGGAGCTTTTATCGCGCCATCAGTTCCCGGAGGATTATTTTGAACCTGCCTATGCCTGCAGAGACTGCAGGGACACCGGTTTCATCGGCACAAAACGCTGCCACTGCTTCCGCCAGGCCGCCATCGACCTTGTTTACACACAGTCTGATCTGAAAAATATTTTGCTCCGCGAGAATTTCTCCACATTCTCTTTTGCTTATTATTCCGATGAGGACATCCAGCCAGCGACCGGCATGAGTTCTCTTGCGGCTGCGAAAAATGCTGTGGCGAAAGCACATGAATTCATTGATACGTTTGACAGTCCCGATGTTTTTTCCAACCTTTATATTTATGGAGACACCGGCATCGGAAAAACCTTTCTGTCGAACTGCATCGCGAAAGAGCTGATAGAGAGCGGGCATTCCGTTATCTATTTCACCGCTTTCCAGTTGTTTGATATGTTGAGCAGGGAGATATTTTACAAAGACGAGGACGCCGCTGCCTCCCACCAGAATATTTTCAGCTGCGACCTTCTCATCATTGACGATTTAGGAACGGAACTTAGCAACTCCTTTACCTCATCTCAGTTGTTCTTATGCATCAATGAACGGATTTTAAGAAGGAAATCCACCATGATATCCACAAACCTGGGAATGAACCAGCTTGCAGATATTTACTCGGAGCGCGTCCTTTCCCGCATTTCCAGTAATTACACATTACTGAAGCTGTTTGGGGCGGATATACGCATTTTAAAGCGCAGCCGCTGAAAAACGCCTTTCTTTGCATTCACTAGAGCAATCTATTGAAGAATATATGTTTAACAATTTTTATGGAGGAATCATGCAATGCCAAACGAAGAACGAAATTTAGAAACCATTCCCGACGGCATCCTCGGCCTTATCCCGCTAGAGAGCTGCAAGGAACTGGGTGTTAAGGTAGACCGATATTTAGCCGGCTGGAGGGAAAACCGGCAGCACCGCTACGAAGATGACCCCGCCTTCAAGGGATACCGCCGCGACTCTTACATTGTTTCCGCCGCCGTCCCGCGCTTTGGAACAGGGGAAGCGAAGGCTGTCATCTTGGAATCCGTCCGCGGATATGATCTGTATCTTCTGGTGGACGTGACCAATTACAGCCTTGCTTACACGGTCTGCGGCCATAAGAACCGCATGTCCCCAGATGACCATTACGCGGATCTAAAGCGCGTCATTGCCGCTGTGGGCGGAAAGGCAAAGCGCATCACGGTCATCATTCCGTTCTTATACGAAAGCCGCCAGCACAAGCGCACTTCCCGCGAGTCTTTAGACTGCGCGCTGGCCTTACAGGAGCTTACCTCTATGGGGGTTGACAATATCATCACGTTTGACGCGCACGATCCCCGCGTGCAGAACGCCATCCCCTTAAAGGGATTTGAAACGGTACAGCCCGCGTATCAGTTCATCAAAGCCATCCTGCACAATGTTCCCGATCTCCAGATCGACGCGGAGCATATGATGATCATCAGCCCGGATGAGGGCGGCACGAACCGCGCCATCTACCTGGCGAACGTGCTGGGGCTTGATATGGGCATGTTCTATAAGAGGCGCGATTTCAGCAAGGTCGTAGACGGACGCAATCCCATTGTGGCGCATGAGTTTTTAGGCTCTTCCGTTGAGGGCAAGGACGTCATCATCATTGACGATATGATTTCCTCGGGGGAAAGCATGATCGACGTTGCCACCGAGCTAAAGAAACGGAAAGCGGGCCGCATCTTTGTGGTTGCCACTTTCGGCTTATTCACCAACGGCCTGGAAAAGTTTGACGAGGCGGTCGCCAACGGCACCATCTATAAAGTCGTCACCACCAACCTCTGCTACCAGACGCCGGAGCTTCTCGCAAAGCCTTACTATGTCAACTGCGATATGAGCAAATACATTGCCCATATCATAGATACGCTAAACCACGACTCTTCCATCAGCGATCTCTTAAATCCCTATGACAGGATTGAGCGCCTCGTGTCAAAATACAAAGCGGAGCAAAATCAGTAACAAACAGCGGAGGCGCCGCGTTTCGCGCGTCTCCGCTGTCACCAAAAAAGCTGCCGCCTTGCAAATCTCCATTTGCAAAAGCGGCAGCTCCTTTCTTTCCATTCTTTCCATTCTTTAAAATAAGCTGATCTTTCCGTCATATTTTTTGTTGATCACATAGTATGCGGCAGCCTCTTCCGGCTTTACATAAATCTGAAGCGTCTTGATGGTGGAAACCCTGTGCCCTGACGCTACAAAGGCTTCCTTTACCCTACCCACAACGTCTGCGACCTGCATTTCACTTCCCTGGTACTGCACAAATACTTCCGGCTTTACCTCTTCTTTTTCTTTCTTTGCGGTTTTCTTCTGTTTTACGGCTTTCACGGCCTTTGCGGTTTCTTTTTCTACTGCTTCTACCGCCGCTTTCGCATCCGCCTCCAGCTCCTTTACCGCCGGCTTAACCGCTGCCATCACGCTCTCTTTTGCCTCCGCCACTGTCTCTTTTACCGTCGCTTTGGCTTCCCCCGCTTTCGCAGTCCCCTTTTCCTGGCTTGCTTTTTCCGTTTTCCTGTTATCCATTACACGTTTCCTCCTCTTAAAAAAATTTACTCACACACTAAAAATTTTTCCATTGCATTCAGGGCTTCCTCTTCGTCATTCCCCTCTGCAACAATGCTCACTGCCATCCCTTTCGACGGGTTAAATGCCATAATTCCCATGATGCTCTTTGCATTAATTCGGCGGTTATTGCTTTCAAGTATTATTTCACTGTCAAAGCGACAGGCAACCTGAACCAGTTCTGCAATCGGATTGCTGTGTTCTTCAGAAACATTTGATATTATCACTTCTTTTCTGCTCATACCATCCACTTCCTTTTAAACTACTTCCCAAAATATAACCTATAAAAACATAATTTGCAATACATCTAAAAGAAAATCGTTAAAGTTTACCGAAAAAACGCTTCCGCCCCATGGTTTTTTATATATTTTCACTTTTGCTTTCAGGGCTTCTACTGGCTGAGATAGGTAAGAAAGACGTTTCCCGCCCCCGCGAACACCTCTTCCATCTCCGCAAGGCTCCGTTTGACCCTGCCTCCCTGCGCGGGATCAAAAAGGATCACGTTTGCCGAATCGTATCCCAGGATCAGGACGGCTTCACTGCTGCCCGTCATGGCAAACACAGGCTGCCCGCAGCTTACATAATACAGCACTTCCTCCGCGCTGCAGCCGGTCAGATCCAGCACGGCTGCCTCCTTCATGGTGTCTTTGAGTATCTTCTCAGGCGTCTCGCCTCCGGCGATCAAGGCGCTGACATTGACATGGATCCCTTCTTTTTCCAGTATGGCATTGATGCACTGGGCAACGCTCCCCGCATCCGCGCCCTCTCCGTCCGCCGCGATATCCAGCACCGCTTCCCGCACCGCTTTCCTCGCCCGTTTCCAAATGTACTGCTGCGTGCTGCTGACGACGACTCCCATCTGCCGGTTCGCCACTTTGATCGCCTCCGCCACGGATTCTTCCGCTGCGGCCACATCACCCTTAACGTAAACATAATAACGTTCTGTCTCGCTGCCGCCCTTTAACTCCACGGTCCTTCCCTCTTCCAGGACCGTCTCTTTCGGAGTCAGCAGCCTGGGCTGCTTTTGGCTGACGGGATCCGCCAGGGATAACTGGATCTGCGTCTGCTTCGCCCCGCTGTTCTGCTTATGCACATCTACGATTTTGCCGGCGTCCCCCTCCCGGTTCATGATCATGTCCTGATCCGCTTCCACATAGGCCGTTCCGTTATACTCGACGCGGTTTAAATATATCGTGTGATCCTCTATCTCAATGTCAGAGACAAAGTATCCGCTCTTCTCATACGTCTTTAATTCTTTCTGCGCTTCGCCGGAAACGTCCGCGATCTTGATCTGGTACATGGGAAGCACGGCATTTCCCGCCGCATCCTCAAGAATGTCCGACGCCCTCGCAACGCCATATACAAAATCCTCCCGCATGAATCCCAGCGGCCTTACATATTTCTGTCTGTCCACGGTAATGTCTGCCACTTTTTCGTTCGCGCAGTTCATCACATGGATCGTATCGCTTTCCGTTCCCTCCACCCAGGCGAACAAGCCGCTGGATTCTGAGATCACATAATTTCCCGATCGCAATCCCTTGATCAGTTCCCGGACTTCCAGCGTGGAGAGATCGATCCCATAGACGCTTCCCCCCATCATGATATAGAGCGTGCCGCTTTCATTGATATACATGAACTGCCCTAATTCCGACTTCAGCACTTCGTAGGATTTATCCGAAGGAAGGAATGCCAGCTCCTCGTTGGCGTTCGCAAGGCTGTCATAGTGATAGACAGCGATGCCGACTTCCCCCTCATGGCTGCCCCGGTTCATATATCCATACACAATGTAATCCACGCTCCCCGCCTCATCTATGCCGGCGATCCTGATCGCGTGTTCCCGGTTGTTCTCTCTCTGGTCAATCCCCTCATACCCGCGGAAGCTGAATACTTTTGCCAGGCTGTTTTCCGCCTCGTCAAAGCACCAGAGCTCTCCCTCCTGCACGAACGCCGCGATCGTTCCCGCCTCATTTGCCCGGTACTCCACATCTTCCGACCGGATGCCAAGCTGGATGCGGTTTTCCAAAAGCACGGCAGCCTCTCCGCGGAAAATCTCATTCATGGTACGCTCGAAATTCAACAGATACATGCGGTTCGCCGTGTAGCGCACACGATAGTATTCCTCCACATTGAAGTATTCGCTCTCGCCGTTTTCTCCAATGCTGGCAACCACATATTCCAGCACTATGACATTATAGGTATCTGTTATTTCTTTGACGGAAGGCACAGGGTCGGACAATGGCTTGCCCGAAAACTCGCCCCATGCCATCTGCTTTAAAGACGAATTCAGGGATACGAAATGCAGGGTGGTGTTATCCCCTGTGGTTTTTTCCATATAGGTTGCCAGAGTGCCTGACATCTCCCTGTGGAATGTCTTCTCATGCACTTCTTGTGCAAATGCCAGGCACTCTTCCACATGGGCATTGACCGGCTCCATGATCCTGCTGTAATAGGAGATCGTCTCATCCCCGCTTTTGAGCCTGATCAAAAGAAGGTATTCCGTTCCCTCCTGCAGCAGGTTCTGGATCTCTAATTCCGCCTCTATCATCTCTCCGTCTTCCTCATACGAAAGCACGTCCGCATTGGCGATCAGGCGGTTTCCGTCAAGGCTTCTGATCTCATAGGAAATACTGTCGATCTGCATCTGGTAAGTCTTGATCCGGATGGGAAGCCTCCGGCTCTCATCGATCGGCGTGATGGAATCCCTCATGTATGCGGCATCCATCTCCCGCACATATCCATAGAGTTCGTTCAGCTCCCGCTCCCCGAAAAACAATGAGACCACCGGCAAAACCGCTTCCGGCATCTCCGTGGTCAGATCTTCATTTACATGGTTTGTCATCATTTCAAAAATGATCACCGACGCCACGAATATCAAAATCAAAATGGCTGCTTTTCCTGCACCTTTGCGCACGCCTGTCCCTCCCTCATCCGTTCAATCAAATATAGCTACCGCGCGAACATGCGATAGCTATATTTTATTCATTTTTTCCCCGATCCGCAAGGATGAAATCGGAATCTTTCTTTTTTCTTAACCAATCCTTTCTACCACCAGCGCCTGCACCTTCTGTGGCGGCATCTTCTGCGGTACATTTCATTATTCAAAAGAACCCCGATGAGCGGCCGCAGCCCGCCCTGCGAGGAGGGCATCCCATGCCTGCCCTGCGGGGAGGGCGTCCGTCCGCTCCAGTACTGTTCCGCTTCTATGTCCGGCTCCTCTCCGTTCACCCTCTGATAAATCTTATCCACGACCCGCTCCATCATCAGGCGGTCTGGATATTCATCAAACATCAGGCTGCCTTCATATTCCATTTTGTCGCATTCGTCTTCCACGATTTCCAGTATCTGTTTCACTTCCCTCGGATACAGCTCTTTCATGCGGTCCATATCCTTTTCATATTCCATTTCCGTCAGATATAGATTCTGCATGGGATAGCTCATATAGAAAGGCATTTTCGGCGTTTCTAGCTGCATCCGGAAAAATTGTTCCTGATTATAGTCCACTCTATACTCCCTATAGATAACTTCCCTATATCATATGACAATTTTTTTGTACCGTGCGTATCCTTCATGGAGCATTTTTATTTTCATTTCCTGCCTCTGCCCATCGTCCTCATGGATCAATTCATATAGATTGTATTCTCCCCTTTGGTAGGCAAAATCCGTGCCGTTGTCCTGATAATGGAGGTAACGGCCGGCGCCCGGGAATACCATCAGCTTTAGGATCTCCGCGGGCTTCTCCCCGACATACTGCATGGGTTCATAGGTGGGAATGATACTTCCCTCCTTCACAAATATGGGACAGACATCAAGAGGGGCGTCCACCATGTGATACTGTTTTCCCGCATAAGGCCTTTTTGTCTCAAAATCATACCAGGTCCCTTCCGGAAGATAGACCAGTTTTTTTGTCATGCCCTGCTCTAGCACCGGAGCCACGAGCATGGCGTCCCCCACTAAAAATTCTCCGTTTAAGTTCCATGTCTCCGGGTCATTCTCGTAATGCAGCACTAACGGCCTTACGATGGGCAGCCCCGTCTCCCCGCACTGATAGAACAAGTCGTAAAAATAGGGCAGCAGGCGATAGCGCAATGTGATGAATTTCCGGCTTATCGCAAGGGTTTCCGCGTCAAACTGCCAAGGCTCCTGCCGTCTGCTGCCTTTCGAGGAATGGTTGCGGAACAGCGGAGAAAACGCGCCCACCTGCATCCATCGGCACATCAGCTCCGGCGTACAGTCACCTCCAAACCCTCCCACGTCTGTTCCGGCAAAGGCAAAGCCGCTCATTCCCAGATTCAAAAGCTGCGGCACTGCCATCTGCAGATGCGGCCATAAGCTCTGGTTATCCCCCGTCCAGACGGAAGAATACTTCTGCGTGCCGGCGTAGCAGGCTCTTGTGATGACAAAGGGACGCTTTCCGCCGGCTTTCTTTAAACCCTCGTAGGTAGCCTTGCACATAAGATGTCCATAGACATTGTGCATGGCGGCATGGGGCATAGGCCTGTCCTCGTCTGTAAACACCACGTCCCCCGGCAGTTCCCCATGAAAGCTCGCCGGCTCGTTCATGTCATTCCATATCCCGCGCACGCCAAGACCGGTCAGGTATGCCTGATTCTCCGCCCACCATTCCCGGACCTCGGGCTTTCCGAAATCAGGATAGACCGAATCCCCCGGCCATACGGCATTGACATAGACTTCACCTTCAGGAGTTTTCGCAAAGTAATCCTTTGCGATCCCCTCTTGGTATTTCCGGTACGCTCTGTCCGATTTTACCCCCGGATCGATGATGCAGACGGCCTTAAAGCCTTTTTCCGCGATTTCCCTCACGATTTCTCCCGGTTTTCCAAATGCCTTCTCGTTCCAGGTAAAGACCCGGTATCCATCCATGTAGTCAATATCAAAATGAACGGCATCACAGGGGATCTGAAGCGCCCTGCATGTTTCCGCCACTTCCCGGATATCCTCCGCGGATTCATACCCCCATCTGGATTGGTGGTAACCCAGGGTCCAAAGCTGGGGCAGGGGCGTCCTGCCCGTCAGATAGGTGTAGCCGGAAATGATGTCTGTCATTTTTTTTCCGGCTATCATATAGTAGTCTAAGTTTCCCCCATCCGCCCCATAGTAAAAATACTTCCTGTTCTCTTTTCCAAGATTGAAATAGGATTTGTAAGTATTGTCAAAAAACAGGCCGTAAACGCCTGTCCGCTTTAAGGCGATCAGAAACGGGACGGATTTGTATAAGGCGCGGTATCCTTCGGTGTGCGCTTGCGGAATGTCGGAGTTCCAGTTTTCGTATTCATAATCCCGCTTGTTCAAAAAACCCGTCTTATCTCCCAGACCGTAAAATTTCTCGTCGCCGTCCATCTTTTTTACGACCTCTACCGGGTAATGGAAATCGTTTGCCGGCGGCACTTCATGTCCTTCCGCCCTCAGAAAATCAAGGTACTGCCGGCTGATCTGGGCGGTAAAAACGCGCCCTTCCCTCTCGTCCGCGCAGAGCAGGACGCCATCCGGCCTGTAAAAATCCACAAAAAAATCATCGTACACTTTGGCTGTCAGTGCTTCCGTGGCGATACAGAGCGCGCCCTTTTCTTCCGACACAGCAAAGCCCGCAGGCTGCGCCTTTTCTCCTTCCACCGCTTTCGAGCGGCTTTCTCCCGCTTCCCCCGGCACAGTCACCCGGATGATGCCTGGCATCAAAACCTTAAGGACCGCCTCTCCCCGCTCAAATTGTATCCTGATTTCTTCCCCGCTTACCCGGTGTGAGACTTTCTTGCCCAGCATTCTTTTTGTTCTCCTTTTCCCGCATATTTGCCGCTACTGGGACAGATCCTGCAAGTCCCGCATCAGCTCTAAGTCAGACTTCTTTACTTTCATATTGGTGACCATGGGCTCTTGTCCAGGCTTTGTGACTGTTATCTCAATGACAGTGCCTTCCGGTATCCCGCCGGAGATCACATCGCCAAAAAATGCCGCAAATTTGGGGTGATTCTCGGTAAATTTATTCTTTGCGCCCATTATCTTCATGATTACATTGGGATTCAACATAGATTTTCTCCTTTTGCTGCGGTTTTTAATCACTATTGATTTTTATTATATAACAGAAAGCCCTAAGTTGTCTTAAAAATATGTTAAATTTTTCAAAAAAAGAGGGAGCATCCCGCTGCTTCCCCACGCCGTTGTACGTTCTTGTTCTTTTCTTCTTGTTCCTGTTCTTTTCTTCCTGTTTTCCTTTCCCTTTTGCCGGAGCCTCTGTTTCTTTTGAGCGCTTGGAAATGGCGCCCCGCTTTTTTCGCATTCTGCCGCAGCACGGCGATTCACGCCAGCGTGTCCCCGCCGGAAGCGGCTTACAGCATTTTTTTCTTTTTAAAATATACGATCTCCAATAAGATGATGCACACACTGATGGCCGTCACTGCCAGATACGCATATTCCCATCTAAATTCCGGCATATTGGGGAAATTCATTCCATACCAGCCCGCGATCAGGGTCAGCGGCAGGAAGATGGTGGTCACTACGGTGAGGAAGCTCATGACTTTATTCTGCTGCACGGCGATCAGAGACTGGTATAATTCCCGTATCTGTACCACATATTCCCGCAAACGCTCCACATGGTTGTAAAGCCGCTCCGCGTGGTTTGCGTAAAGCTGCCAGTGCGCTTTTTCCTCCGGGGCCAGCTGCAGGCCATACGCGCTCTGAACGGAACAGGCAATGTCCATCAGCTGCTCATAATAGGAATGGTAATGGGAAAACTGCTTCCGGTACTGGATCATGGTTTCGTAAAACTGCTCCGGCATCCGGTGCAAGAGTTCCTCCTCTAAGCCGGAAAGCTTCTCCTCCTGCTGCTGCAGATATATGACGTCCTCCTCAATGAGAGCTTCAAAGATCAGAAGCAGCAGCTGATTGAGGCTGCGCGCTCCCGGCGGGTCTTCTTCCATCTTCCCTAATATTTTCTTTAAGAGGCTGCCCTCCTCCACGAAAAACAGCTCTTCTTCCTTCTGGTAAAATCCAAAGGCGGGCGGGGCCGTCTTTCCCTTTGTATCGCGGGGCATTTTCACGGTTCCAAAAAAGCATTCCCCGAACATCTCGACCTTGCAGTACTGCACCGGATTGATGCTCCGGTAGAACGCACGCTTGTGAGGGTAATCCCCCTTGATTTCTTTCCATTCCCCGACAGACAAAAGGCATACGCTTCCCTCTGTCCCTGCAAAATCATATTTTTGCATTTCTTTTCTCCATAACATCCTGAGATGGCCGCTGACTTTGCGCATCCGCGCCCTCTCTGTCCTTTTATAGAGTATGCCGCAAACCGCTTTTTTTACTCAGATCAATCCACGCTTTTCAGCGATTCTGTCATGTTGATGCCGTCTATCTTTTTCTTCATCATCCGGTTCACCAGGAGTGCAAACACCATGGATAACAGCACGCTGTACAGATAGCTCATCGGCAGGATCCGTGTATCAAACGTAATGAGATCGATGTTGATCTGTCCCATGACAAAGGCGTGGAGCAGCCGTCCCAGCACCAGGCCCAGCAGAGCGCCGAGGAATGTCAGGATCAGGTTTTCCCGGAAGACATAGGCGGAGGTTTCGTTCTCATAAAACCCCAGCACCTTTATGGTCGCTATCTCCCTCAGACGCTCCGTGATATTGATGTTTGTCAGGTTATACAGGACGATAAAGGCCAGTCCTGCCGCAGAAACGATCACTACCAGCACGATCAGATCCATGCTTTTCATCATGCTCGAAAAACGCTCCAAAAAATCCTCATTTACATTTACGGAGGCTACATTCTTGATGCTTCTAAGCTCCGTGCCTAACCGGCGGACATCCTGTCCCTCTGCCGCATTGATGTAAACGCTCCCGCGCTCCGGCGGCTCTCCCATCTGCGCCTCATAGGTTTCCTCCGTCACATAGACATAATGATCGACAAAATTCTGGAAGATCCCTGAGACTTTCACTTTCATTTCTTTCTGCTCCTCATCCCGCAATAAAATAGCATCTCCCTTTTGTATGCCATATTCCTGCGCAATCTTATGGGAAATCACCGCCTCCCCCCTGCCGGGATAAGGCACGCTCTCTTTTTTCAGCGTGTGCAGATTTAAAAACGGCTCTATGGTTTCCCCCGATTCCGCCGACACAAGATGGATGGACTTTCTCTTTCCATCCGCCTCTAAATCCACCGTTTCCTCCGACACAATGCCGTATGCGGCAATCTCCGCGGGCATCCTCTGCTCTAATTCCCGCTGCAGCTCTTTATCCGCCGTTTTCCGGCAGTTCAGGCTGATGTCATAGAGCTGTATCTCCGTGTACTGCTGTTCCGCGACATTGGTCACGGAATCGCGCACGCCAAATCCGGTGAGCAGCAGCGCGCTGCAGCCGCTGATGCCCGCGATCATCATAAAAAACCGCTTTTTGTAGCGGAAAATGTTTCTAAGAGATACCTTTTGCAAAAACTTTAACCGTTTCCAGAAAAAGGGCAGATATTCTAAAAAGACACGCTTTCCTGCTCTCGGCGCTTTTGGGCGCATCAGCTCCGCCGCCACCTCCGAGAGTTCATAACGGCAGGATACATATGTAGTGCCGACGGAACAGAGAAGCGAGCCCGCCAGGGAGATCAGCGCTAATTTTGCATCAAACACAAAGAGCAGCGGAGCTACCTGGTACATCATGCCGTAAGCCTGCCAGATGATCTGGGGGAACAGGAGAATGCCTCCAAAAAATCCCGCTGCACAGCCGCATAGCGCCGCTGTGCCTGAGTAGAAGATATATTTTGCCATAATGCTCCTCTGGCCGTACCCTAACGCTTTCAAAATGCCGATCTGGCCCCTCTGTTCTTCCACCATGCGGTTCATCGTGGTCATGCACACCAGGGCTGCCACGAGAAAGAAGAAGATAGGAAATACATTGGCGATCCCGTCTACAATCCCGGAATCACTCTCAAAGCAAGCATACCCCACATTGGCGTTTCTGCCCAGCACATAGCTCTCCGGCTCTTCCAATTCCGCGATCTCCTTTTCCCCGTCCGCTATTTTTTCTTCCGCCTCGGCCACTTCCTTTTGAAACTCCGCGCGGGCTTCCTCATACGCTTGCTTCCCTTTTTCGTACTCTGCTTTTCCCTCTTCCCACTCTTTCTCTTTTGCTTCTAATTCTTTTTTCCCCGTCTCCAGCTGCTCTTTTGCTTGCGCGATTGCAGCCCTGCCCTGCTCTAATTGCTGTTTTGCCTGCTCTAGCTGCAATCTTGCGCCGGCGATCTGCTGTTTTGCCTGCTCTAGCTGCGCTTCCTGCCCTGCCGGCGCGGCCTCCTGTCCTGCCAGAGCGGCTTCCTGTCCTGCCAGCGCGGCTTCCTGCCCTGCCAGCGCAGCCTCTGAGTCTGCTAACTGCGCTTCTTTTGCTTTGATCTCCTCCGGGGCTTTCTCCAGCTGCTCTCTTGCTTCTTTTATTTTCTGCTCCCCGTCGCCGATTTCCGCTTCCGCTCTGTCGAGTTCTTCTTTTGCCTCCGCTAATCGCGCCTCTGCTTCCTCTTTTTTCTCCTCCAGCTCCTGCTTCGCGTCCGACAGCTGCTGTTCCGCATCTGAGCGCAGCGCCTCATAACGCGCTTTTGCCTCGTTCTGCGCCAGTTCTTCCCAGCTGTCTGTTTTTGCATCGATATACTCCGCATAACGGTCGCTATACAGGGGGAAATCCTCGCGGAATCTGACATAGATATCCGTGCAGTAATCCGCCTGAAAGCCCGCGGGGAGCAGATACAGGAATCCAGAGACTTTCCCCGTGCCAAGAGAAGTCGATCCCCGCTCATACTGAATGTAGAGAGGAGACTGCACAAGCCCTGTGATCTCGTATTCCATGTAGGTAAAATGCTCTAAATCTTCCTCTTCGTTCTGAGGAGAAAGCTTGATCTTTGTCCCAATGGCGGAGCTGTCATACAGGCTGGAGTCCACCACGCACTCCGTATCTTTTTCCGGCATGCGCCCCTCTGTGAGTACAAGCCGGTTTACTTTTTCCGGTATGCTTAATGCCTTTATCACGATCTCTCCGCTGCTGCCGCCGCACAGGATATCAAAAGAAACCGTCCCCTCGGCTGCCTTTACCCCGTCCTGCCCGGCAAAGGTTTCTGCGCTTTCTTCCGAAAATCCCACATTGGAGAGCAGATGATAATCGTAAAAATCCGTCTCCGAAAAGTACCGCTCCGTGGTCTTTACCATGGCGGTCTGAGTGATTTTTAATCCTGCAAAAAAGCCCACGCCCAGCGCCACAATGGCAAGGATCGCCAAAAAACGCCCTAAACTCTGTCTGATTTCCCGAAATGCCGATTTCCATATAGCTGACTTCATAGTTCTCCTCTTCCGCTGCTACCACTCGATATCTGAGATATCCGCGATATGCCGGTTTTTTTCCATTTTTACAATGGTTCCGCTTTTCACTGTGATCACCCTGTCCGCCATGGCGGTAAGCGCTTGGTTATGGGTAATGACTACCACCGTCTTTCCTTTGACGCGGCAGGTATCCTGCAGGAGCTTTAGGACAGACTTCCCCGTGCTGTAGTCTAAGGCGCCCGTAGGCTCGTCACATAAGAGGAGCTTTGGATTTTTGGCCAGCGCCCTGGCAATCGCCACCCTCTGCTGCTCCCCGCCCGAGAGCTGTGCTGGAAAATTGGAAAGCCGCTCCTTTAACCCCACTTCTTCTAATACGGTCGCCGCATCCAGCGGATCTTGGCAGATCTGAGATGCCAGCTCCACATTCTCCAGGGCAGTCAGATTCTGCACCAGGTTGTAAAACTGGAATACAAAACCGATCTCAAACCGCCGATAGGAGGTCAGCTGTTTTTTATCATACGCCGATATCTCCTCCCCGTCTAAAAATACCTTTCCGGCAGTGAGATGATCCATCCCGCCTAAGATGTTTAGTATGGTAGTTTTTCCGGCTCCGGAGGCTCCTACAATGACACAAAATTCTCCTTTTTCAATTTCAAAATTGACATCTTTCAGGGCAGAAATTTCCATTTCTCCCGTTGTGTAGATTTTTGAAACATGCTCAAATGATACAAATGGTTTCATGGGTATTTTCCTTTGCTGCGTTGTTTTTTCTTTTTCTTTCTATCCGTCTGTAAGCTGGCGGGATGCTATGGTATCCCTCTTGTCCGCTTCTCCCTCCATTGAAAAAAATTTCATTTTAGAAATTTTACCATAAAAACAGAAAAAATGAAACTGCCGGTTTGCGATCCATCGCCAGCGCTCACTTCCCTCTCAAACAGCAGCGGCGCAGAACCGAGCTTCCGCGCCGTTTCCTCAATCAAATGATTCGTCCGCTCCCTCCTGCATCTCAATGTCAAATATCGTCTCTTCGATGACTCTGACACATTCTTCTTCCTTTTTCAATATGTCTTTGCCCCAAAAGTGTATGACTGTCCATCCAAGAAACAGCAGATGCTTGTCATTCTCCCGATCGCGTTCCATATTTCTCTCGATCTTAGGAATCCAATAATCAGGATTGCTCCCCTTTTGCAATCTAGGCCTTAACACTTCCCAGTCTTTTCCATGAAAAAACTCGCTGTCACAAAATATCGCGATCTTGTATTTGGTCAGCACAATATCCGGCTTTCCGGGAAGTTCCTTATAATTCTTCCGATAACGGTAGCCCTTTTTCCATAATGCCTTTCGGAGCGCCACTTCAATGCTCGTATCTTTTCCCCGGATGCGGCTCATGTTCTTATGCCTCGTTTCAGAAACCTCTCCTTGAAATCTCGGTTCTCTATTCGCCATCTGAACACCCTCTCCCCCTTATCCCTCGGCCAGCTCCCCTGTCAGCGCGCATGCCAAAAGCATCTACCGAACGGGATTACCTGTTTCATAAATTTCATCAACAATTTGCTGAATTTGTGTTTTTGCAGGGTTTTCTTCATAATGGTCAAGAGAGCTGACATATGCTGCAAATACATAGGAGTCGCTATCAGTTCCCTCGACATACCCAACATATAAGTAAATGCCTTCGCTGGCATCCGATCCAGTCTTACCATATAATGAGTATTGCATCGTCTGTTGCTCCAACATCATCTGCTTCACTTCATCTATATTTTCGGGAGCAAAATCTATAGTTTCATTATACAATTGTAGCAAAAACCGCACTGTTCGTATAATGAAACCGCTAAAGAAGAATTTATCCAAAACGTTCCGTCTGCCCCTGAAACATCTTTATTTCCATAATTGCAATTTTCGAGATAACTATGATACACTTCTCTATCTATTTTATTAGAATTCTCCTGATATAACCACACTACAGAGTTTTTAAACGCACTTTCCAATGTTTGGTCGCAATTCCACTCATTAACCGGATAAACACTTCCATCCCAAATTATTCGAGAGTCCTTGTCCTCAAAAACATCCTCCTCTAACAAAATCAAAGTATTTAATATTTTAAAAGTTGACAAGGGCGTCATTTCTAACGAACAGATATTGTCATTATAAACCCACTTTTCGTTTGTCTTAACGTTAATAAATACACATCCGGCTTCACTATACTGTTCAAAATATGCATCTAATTCGGGAACAAAAGCTACCGGTTCCTCGCCATCTATACTTTCAGTCTCAACGAGAATGTCTTCCTCTATTGCTTGCCCGGACACATCCCTTACATCATTATTGGAACAGCCGCATAACAATAAGCATAAAATAAAAATAATATTAACAAGCTTCTTTCTCATTGACTTATCTATTCCTTTCGCATAGAGCACCCAGGATTTTGATTTGCTCTCCCTCCTGGTTTGAATCATAAACAATGAATGATGATTTCTCACCGAGGAATCTGGGGCTGCCCTGTATAAGCTCCATTGGTCAACAATTTTGTTTTACAATTTCTCCAGCACTTTGATATCACTCACCGGATGCACCTTGCGCTGCTCCACCGGAGGCAGTTTTTGATAATCCCCGAATTTAAAGCTCAGATATTCGTCATAGTCCCTGATACCGGAAAAAGCAACCCCCTCAAAGATGACGTCCGCAGAGTTTTGATACCATCTGGTCCGATATCCATACGCCTTATTGGGCGTGGGGAACGTGAGAATACGCACCCACTTTGTTTTGCGCCGGTTCGTCAGACGGATAAAGCGGTTGAAGCTTTCTTTCAGCTTCCTTTCGGGCGCCTTGCTCATGATCTGATACACGCCGCGCATCCACGGACGTTTATCCGCCACTCTGCCAACCTCCGACCAGAAAAATTTACGGTACAGAAAGCAGACGAAATTATGGATCCTGCGCAGACCATAATTTTCCGGCACATAATCCAGGGGAAACACATCAATAAAAACTCCCTGCTCATAGGGCATATGCTCCTGATGCTCCCGCAAAAACAAGGTATCTTTGCGCCGCAGCTTCCCATAGCCCCAGCGGTATCCCGACGTGTGCCGGTGATCCTGAAAATAAAAACGGGAGGTATCCAGCTCTGTCTCACATGCCCGGCAGAATTTCTCATATTCCGGGCGCAGCATGGCTATGTCCGCATCGTCGTCCCATGGGATAAAACCGCCGTGACGCACTGCGCCGAGCAGCGTTCCGGCAATGATATTGTAATGGATCTTACATTTTTTACAGATACGGTCTGCCTCTTCGAGCAATTCCAATTCCGTCAGCTGCAGATTTCTTAACGTTTTTTCATCCAGTTCTATCATACTTTACTCCGTTTCCCCTTTGCAGATGCGCCTTGCCACATCGGGATAGTTCGTAATGATGGCGTTTACTCCCATCTGCTTTAATCTATGTATTTCCTCCTCCGTATTGACCGTCCACACATGAACCTCCACATTTTTTCGGAAGCACTGCCGCATCTCATCCTCTATATGCGCGCCGCTTACGGAAGGATGCACGGCATATACTCTATGTGACAGCGCATAATCCGCCGCCCCCGCAAGCTCGTTGCTGTACAAAAACGCCAGCTTCGCCTTTGGGTCGTAATCCCGCACCTTTAACACCGAACGATGGTTAAAAGAAGAATACAAAACGCGCCCCTCATAGCCCATCTCATGTACCAGATCCACGACCTTTTTTTCGATTCCCTTGTAAGGGAACACACGTGTCTTTAATTCGATATTGACCGTTAAATCGGTGTCTTTTAAAAGTTCCAGCACTTCCCGAAGCGTCGGTATGCGGCACTCTCCCTCATACTCCGGTTTTGTCTTTTTAAAATGAAACCCTTTTAATTCCGCCAGTGTGTAATCCATGATACGCCCCTGTCCGTCGCTCACGCGGTCAATCGTCTCATCATGCGCTACCACAATCTCGCCGTCCTTCGCAAGCTGCACATCCAGCTCCACCCCGTCCGCTCCCATTGACGCCGCCAAAGCAAAGGCCTCCAACGTGTTTTCCGGCGCATAGCCCGATGCGCCCCGGTGCGCCCACACCTTAGTACCAGGGGAAACCGTCCTGTCCTCCCCCGCGCCAAAGCGCACAAACTCCAGTTTTCTCTGATCCGGCTTTACGATCAGCACATCCCACAGTTCCTGTGTCACGCACCCGGGTTTCCTCTCATAGCGCGTGGAGCCTTCCGGCTTTTTGTCAGGGAAATATTCACATTTGCTGCATCCGATGGAAATGACAGGGAAGCTCCTCTCCCAAAAGACAAAGTCCGCATGGGTATGCCCATGGATGTATCCTAAAATACAACGCCCCGGTGTATTGTGATACTCCTCTAAAATCTCCATCAGCCATTCCCCGTTTCGGATATCCTCCGCCCAGTAGTCAAGCCTTTCCAACGGCGCGTCGTGAGAAAACAGTAAGACTTTAAAATCCTTAGGCGTTTCTTCTAAGATTTGTTTCACCCAGAGGACTTCCTCCTCCGGAAACCCATACCGCAACTGCTCCCTGTGATTAAAGGAGGTTAAGAAAATCATCCGAACGCCGGCCTCCCCGTCATCCACATAATAGTAACCTTTGACCCCCCCTCTGCGGACATATCGATCCATGAACCGTCCATAAATCGCGTACTGCTCTTCCTCTGTCAGCCATGCCGTATTTCCTTTGAAATAATTTGTGTCATGGTTTCCGATCGCAAGATAGACCGGCTCACAGACCCTCCTCATATCCGCGATACACTTTGACGCGATCCGGCGGCACATCTTTTTATCCAGCATTCCATCCTGCAGGTCGCCAAGATGGATGATGCCGTCAAACCCGATTTTTTCATGCACACGTTTCAAATTAGAGACGGTATCCTCCCATGTTCCGTTTACCACATAATGAGAATCTGACAATAAGCCAAACACTAAGGCTTTTTTGTCCGCTGTTTTCTCCCAGACGCTTTCCGCTGTTTTTCGTATCTCCTCTTCAAAATACAGCTTTACCTCCTCAGATTCATCGCCGTGCGCTTCCGCGCCTAAACAGGAATGAAACGATAAAATTTCATTGATCCGCGCGGCGTCCTCTGGAATGCACCAGTTCCCATCCCATTTTCTAAGCAGGATGCGAAAATAGCAGTCCTCCGCGAAGACGTAATCTTCCGTGGAAAAGACCGCTTCCCTCAAGTCGCCTTTATAGCAGCTCCAATTCTGCTCATCCTCGTACATATAAGTATACATATAGTCGGAAGGAACCTCAAAACCGTAGGTGGCAACCGCCAGGCAGAACGCCCAGTCATTCACCACAAGGCGGTCGCCTTTTGCGGCGCGGTAAAGCAGACGGCTTGCCATATAAAAGGGCTGCTCTTTTTCGATTCTTCCGCTTTCCGGCTGAATGGAAATCCCCGCCTCTGCTTCCAAATACTTCAGACTCACCGCTCCATCCTCCTCTTTTCCAAAAATTTCTCCATCACTCCCGCGATCGCGATGGATTCTTCCTGTGTAAATTTATAGGAACGCCCCTGATGCCCATGGATCATATACACAAAATCACTGATTTCATAACGAAGTCCCTGACCTAAAAATTTAGAAAAATACCGTTCTTTCTTAGACGGATCCTCAAAGCGCACCTCAAAATACTGTGTCAGCCACCAGGGAGACTCCGCTAAAATATACCCGTTGGTGCCGGAAATCAAAAGCTGTCCCTCGGATTTCACGCCCACTCCGCTTTTTGACAATGCCAGTCCATGTTCATAGACAAAAGAGGCTTTCGTGTAGAGATCCAGTCCATTGGTATCTTTGATGCTGTCAAAGCGGACCTCCCGATAGTCCGTTCCCATCAATTTCATAATGGGAAGCAGCGTATGACTGCCAAACTCCGTGAAACCGCCGCCATATTCTAAATCTGTCCGCTCCCTGAGGTTTTTATCAGTCAGGCGGGTAAAGCAGGCTTCCACGTCACACACTTTCCCGATGATCCCACTCTTAGCGATCCCCATCATCTGGACAAATCCGGGACAATACGCCGTTTTGATGGCTTCCAGTAAAATACGGTCTTTTTGGCGCGCTAAGGCAAACAATTCCTCCGCCTGGGATTTCTGAAAGGCAAGGGGTTTTTCGCACAAGACATGCTTGCCGCACTCGAGCGCTTTTTTCACATATTCGTAATGCGTCTCATGAGGGGACGCCACATAGACGGCGTCAATCTGCTCAAAAAACTCTTCCAGATTATCCGTGGCCACATCCAGTTCAAATTTGATTCCAAAATCCTTTGCCCCTTCCAAATTCGGATTATAAACACTGTTGACCAGCACTCCGCTGACATATTTTGCCTCTGGAACAAATCGCACGGCGATACGCCCCGTTCCGATCACGCCTATCCGAACGAGCTGATACCCCTGGCTTCGGATGATGGTAGAGGAAATGTTTTTCGTCCGCTCTAAATACACCACCTCGCAAAATTCCCTCATATGCTCAAAGCAGCCTGTCCAGTCCGAGCCTACTGTAAAAATATCTATGCCATATTTCTGGACGTCTTCCACCTTCTGTCCCGGATGATCTTCTACGATAATCTCGTCGGCAAATCCCGATTTTCTGACATTTTCGATGCGTTTATCCAGAGAGTCCACAATGTTTAGTTTTCCCCTGGATTCATCATACTGCTCTGTAGTCACTCCCACAATCAGATAGTCTCCGAGTTCCCTCGCCCGTTTTAATAAATTATAATGTCCCTCATGAAACAGATCAAAAGACCCGTAGGTGATCACTTTTTTCAATCTTTTCTCCTATTCTGCCGCCATCCGGCGGACTTTCCGCAAAGATGTAACACTTCCATGTTCATGTTCCATCTTCTCCTTCTGTAGATGCGGGCAGTTCTTTCTTTTCCTCTTCTGGCCGCGTTTCTGTTTCTTCAAAATTGAGACGTTTTTCCTCCACCACCAGAGGACGGTGAATCACGCGGATATTGATATTTAAGATGTACTCTCCCAGAAGCCCGATAAAAAACAGCTGCATAGATCCAAGCAGAAAGATACCGATCACCATCGGCGCGTTTCCCGCCTGAAACGTGTACCAGTGGGTCAGCTTATAGATCGTATAAAAGACCGCGATACAAAGACTGACGGTTCCCGCGATAAAGCCCAGAAAGGTCGCCAGCCTAAGACCTACTTTGGTGTAGGAGGTAAAGCTTAGCATCGCCGCGTCATAAAGACTGTAAAAGTTGTTGTGGGTTTTTCCCGCCCGCCGCTTCGGCTGCTCATACGCAATCTCTGTCCGGTTGAAGCCGCGCCCATACTCCGCCACGATACCGCGGATAAACGGGATGGGGTCGTCGAGCTGGCGCAAGATTGCGATAAAGGATTTATCATAAAGCCCAAAACCGGTAAAATGCTCAATCATTTCTGTCGTTGACATATTTTTGATCACCTTATAATACATCGTCCGCAAAAAGTAGATGAAACGGTTCTCCTTGCTGCTGGTCTTGATGCCGCTGACAATCTTATGCCCTTTCTCCCATTCATGGACAAACACAGGGATCAGCTCCACAGGATCCTGAAAATCACAGCACATGCAGATGGTACAGTCTCCGGTAGACTGGCACATGGCATAGAAGGGGGAATTAAACTGCCCGAAATTCGTCACGTTGAAAATCGCCTTTACCTTTCTGTCCTTCGCGCAAATGCCTTCTAATTTTTCTCTTGTTCCGTCCGTGGAACAATTATCAATAAATAAAATCTCATAGTCATATTCCGACAGCGCTTCATCGAGGACATTTTTCACCGCAAAGCTCATCAGCTCCACATTTTCCACCTCGTTGTAGCAGGGTATGACTACACTTATCTTTTTCATATTCCGCCTCTATCTCATCTCTTATTCTGTTTCCGTTTCCATGATGATACAAAATCCATTATAGCCTCTAACCATAGGCTCGTCAACGTCCGCGGAAGCTCTCCACCGTTTTGCGTATCCCCTCGGCAAAGGACGTCCCCGGGCAAAATCCTGTATCCTTCGTCAGCTCGCTGATATCCGCCCAAAGGCACATGACCTGATTTTTCGCGTATTCATAATCCCCTATCCCAAGGGTTCCCGCGTTTTCCTCCACTTCTTTCACCGCTTGATACAGTTCCATGATATATTCTTTTAAAGGCTTTTTTTCGCCGCTGCCGAGGACATAGGTTTTTCCGGAAACGCCCGTATCTCCCAAACGCCACAGCGCCTCCGCCGCGTCTTTGCTGTACAGATAATCCCAGAGCTGCTCCCCCGGCGTAAATGAGGCGCGCTGTCCCTCTAGCAGCTTTCTTACGGCGCTGCTTATCATGGTGTTCTCACCGTCAAAGGGACCATACACACTTAAGATCCGCGCCCAAATGTGCTTTAACCCCAGTTTTTCACACTGGAGCCGGCTCATCTGACCGGCGCCAAGCTTCGCCACGCCATAAGCGTTTTCGGGAAACACAGGCGTTTCTGGCGTTAAGGCTCCCTCCACTCTCCCATACTCCGCCTGGGAGCCTGCGCCGATAAAGGTATGACAGCCGAGACGCGCCGCTAACTCTGCGGCGTCTATGGTGTATTCCATATTTTTGCACTGTAATTTCAAGTCGTTTCGCGCTTCTCCGGTCGTCCCCATCCAAGCCAGATGATAAAAGACATCATACGTCCTCTCCCCTTGCGGTTCTAACCTGCCAAGTTCTGATAAGTCGGCTGGCAGGATTGTTACAAGAGGACTCTGCGGAATGTCCGCCGTCCGCTCAGACCCTTTATGGCAGATTGCCAGCACCTCAGCTTCTTTTTCTGCGCACGCTTGAATAAGCGCCATACCCACCGCTCCGGTGGGACCGGTGATCACTACTCTTTTTCTCATGATTTTGTTTCCTGCTGTTTCCAATCTTCCAGAAATTCCTGTATCTGTCTGTCCGTGCAGGCAGTCACATCACCGCCCGACTGATGGCAGGCGTACCATTCCACTGTTTTTTTCAGCGCCGCTTCCACATCCCAGCAGGGCTTCCATCCAAAGGTCTGTTTCAGCCTTGCACAGTCCAGTTTGAGATAGTTTGCCTCGTGGGGGCCGTCTTTTTGTACGCTCTCCCACTGTGCGTCCTTTCCTGTGTACTGCTTGTAATGCCTGCAGAACGCTTCCGCCAGACGTCCGGTATTCCAGCAGTCCTTTTCCTCCGGCCCCGCATTATAGCTTCCCGCCAGTTCAGGGTTTTCATACTGCTTTTGCAAAATCATTAAATAGACGGCGAGAGGCTCTAACACATGCTGATAGGGTCGCACAGAATTGGGATTGCGCACCGCTATCTTTTGTCCCGCCGAGGCCGCCCGGACGCAGTCCGGCACGATCCTGTCAGCGGCAAAGTCCCCTCCGCCAATGACGTTTCCCGCCCTTACGGTAGTGATCGGCACGCTCCGCTCCCCCGCCCTCCCAAAAAAAGAGCTCCGGTACGATGCCGTCACCAATTCCGAACAGGCTTTGGAACTGGAGTAAGGGTCATAGCCTCCCAGTCTCTCATTCTCCCGGTATCCCCACTCCCATTCACGGTTTTCGTACACCTTGTCTGTAGTGACATTGACAAAGGAGCGGATGCTCTCATTCGTTCTGATACATTCCAATACATGAACCGTTCCCATCACATTGACGTCAAAGGTATCGACCGGATTTTGATAGCTCTCCCCAACCAGCGGCTGCGCCGCCATGTGGATGAGCAGCTCCGGCCGTGTCTCTCTGACCGCGTTTGCGAGACTTTCCAGATCCCTTATATCTCCTGTAAATGTTGTTATTTCCTTGTCCAACCGGCAGAGGCGGTACATGGATGGATCCGTGGGCGGCTCTAAGGCATATCCGATCACCTCGGCTCCCAGCTCTAAGAGCAGCCTGCTCATCCAGCTTCCTTTAAATCCGGTGTGTCCCGTGACAAAAACCCGTTTTCCCTGATAAAACTTAAAATCCGTCATTCCCGCGCTCCCCTTTCTTCCCAGAGAGGTATCACCATCTGCTCCCGCAATTCTTCCCTGGGAAGAAACGGCGCCAGATCCTCCAGCGGAGCGGATACCATGGTTCCGTCCTCCATGCGTCTGCTGGCGCATTTCGGCTCAAAGTTCTGTTTGATATCCACCATGATCTCGCAGATACAGGGTCCCTCTTTCTCCAGCGTCTCCTTTAACTGAGATAACTCTTCGTTTCTTTCAATCCTCTGATAAGGATAGCCATAGGCGAAAGAGAGCTTCTCCAGAGACGGAAAGCTCAAATCACCGCTGTCCGCTCCAATTCCCACCAGAGGTTCCCCGAAGAAATTTTTCTGGGTCTGGCGGATGGAATGGTAGCCTCCGTTATTGATCACAAACAGCTTGACGGGCAGCCTGTGATGAATGATGGTCTGCAGCTCCTGTAAATTCATCTGAATGCTGCCGTCCCCGGAAATGCAGACAATCTCCTCTCTCCCTGCCGCGATGCAGGCGCCGATGGCGGCGGGCAGATCGTATCCCATGGAAGCTACGGCGGAATTGATGATAAACCGCTGTCCCGGTTTGATTTCATAGGCATGGCTTCCCACCACGCACGCCGATCCGTTTCCCACGACCGTAATCCTGTTTTGGGGAAGCATCCCGCTTAATGCCCCGATAAAGGCGTAGACATTGACCAGCCCTCTCTGATTTTTATGTCTGTCAAGCACCACCGGATATTCCTTTTTCCAGCGCTGGCAGCGGGCAATCCACTCCTCCTGGCGGCTGCCGCTTTCTTTCCCCGGCAGATTGCGATCCAAGGCTTCCAGCAGATCTTTCGCATCCGCCCATAAGGGCATATCCACATGCAGATCCGGTTTCTTTAATTCCTCCGCGTCCACATCCTCAATGATCGTATAGGCTTCCCGCGCCCAGCTTTGATATTGATATCCCACCTGCCGGATACTCAGGCGGCTTCCGACGGAAAGAAGCAGATCACTGTTTTGAACCGCCCAGTTTCCCGCGCGGTCCCCCATAATCCCCGCCCTGCCCGTATACAGCGGATGGCTGTCATAAATGATGTCAATGCTGTTCCAGCCGGTTACTACGGGAATGTTTAGCTTTTCCGCAACCCTCAAAAACAGTTCCGCCGCCCCCGCAATGCGGATGCCGTTTCCGGCATTGCATACGGGACGCTTTGCCTGTCTGATTTTTTTTATGATTGCTTTCGCCGTTTCATCTGACACCTTAGGCGGAAGCTTTTTCATTTCTTCCGTCGGGGCATAGCCTCTTAAGGCTTCCGTTTCGATATAAGCGCCCTGCACATTCAGCGGAATATCCAGCCACACCGGCCCCGGCCTGCCCGTTTTCGCAAGAAAGATCGCCCTCTCTAAGCAGTAACGGATTTTTTCCGGCTCCACCACCATTTCGGCGTACTTGGTGATACAGGAAACCATCTTTACAATATCAAATTCCTGGTCGCCGTAAGAACGGATGTGAAGTCCGGAGCTCCTTACAGTCGTATCGTAGCGCACCTGTCCAGAGAGTACCAGCATTGGAATCGAATCCAGCCATCCTCCCAGCACTCCGGTGATGGCGTTGGCGCCGCCCGGTCCGGTGGTGACGCAGACTGCCGCCATTTTATTTTCGATTCTTGCGTAGCTCTCCGCGGCGATGGCGCACGCCTGCTCGTGATGATTGTAAATACAGGTCAGTCCCTCCTTGTGTCCCAGTCCGTCATTTAAGTGCATCGCGCCGCCGCCTGTCACCGTAAACACATGGCTGATCCCATGCTCCACCAGAAAATGCGCGATATAATCCGCCACTCTTATTCTCATATGTCCTCTCATTCTGCCGCCATAGTCAGGCGGTCTTTCTGCCTCTCCACTCTGGAAACGCCTATGTTTCAGAAACTGCTTCTATGATTTTTTTTGCCATATAGTCAATCATTTCATCGGTCATTCCCGGATAAAGACCTACCCAGAAGGAACGCTCCATAATCGTATCGGTCACTGTTAAGTCCCCTGCGACCCGATAGCCGTTTCCTGTTTTCCGCATCTCATCAAAACAGGGATGTTTGATGAGATTTCCCGCGAACAACATTCTCGTCTGAATGCCCGCTTCCTCAAGATAAGGCACCACCTTATTTCTGTCTGTTCCCTCCCTGCAGGTGAGAATAAATCCAAACCAGCTGGGGGTGGAATGCTCTGCTGCCTGAGGCAGTATCAGTTGATCGGAAACAGTCTCTAACGCCGCTCTTAAACGCTTAAAATTATGAATCCTGCGCTCCACAAACGAAGGGAACTTTTTTAACTGCGCGCAGCCTACCGCCGCCTGCATATCGGTTGCTTTTACATTGTAACCAAAATGAGAGTACACATACTTATGGTCATAGCCTAAGGGCAATTCCCCATACTGCCGATCAAACCGGTGGCCGCAGAGGTTGTCTTTGCCGGAGGGGCATACGCAGTCCCTTCCCCAATCCCGGAAAGAGCGGATGATTTTATGGAGGAGGGGAGAGTTTGTATAAACCGCTCCGCCTTCGCCCATGGTCATATGGTGCGGCGGATAAAAGCTTGAAGTTCCGATATCCCCGATGGTTCCGGTCAGCTTCGCCTCTCCGTTTATCTCATAAACGCTTCCCAAGGCGTCACAGTTATCCTCCACCAGCCACAGATGATTCGCCTCGCAAAATGCCTTTACGGTTCCAAGATCAAACGGATTTCCTAAGGTGTGGGCAATCATGACCGCTTTCGTCTTTTCCGACAGGGCCTCCTTGAGCTTTGCCGTATCGATATTGTATTCGGGAATGGTGACGTCCACAAACACCGGCGCCGCGCCATATTGTATGATCGGAGAGACGGTGGTGGGAAATCCCGCCGCCACCGTAATCACCTCATCTCCTCTTTTGATCTGCCGTTCCCCAAGCAGAGGAGACGTTAACGCCATAAACGCGAGCAGGTTGGCGGAGGAACCGGAATTTACCAGCGAACAGTACCTGATGTTTAAATATTCCGCAAATTCCTTTTCAAACCGTTCGGTATAGCGTCCGGCGGTCAGCCAGAACTCTAAGGCGCTGTCCACCAGGTTCACCATTTCCTCATGATCATAGACTCTGGAAGCATAGGGGATCCTGTCCCCTTCCCGGAATGCTTTCTTTGTGTGAAACTTATCACAATACTCCTTGACGCTCTCCAGAATAGCCGCCTCCGCCTGCTCTTTTGTCATATCTTCAAACATTGCTTCCTTTTCTCCTAATCCCATACTTTCCAGGGGGCATTGCCCGCCGCCCACATTTCATTGAGCCTGTCCATCTCTCTCTTAGTGTCCATGCACTGCCAGAAACCGTCGTATTTGTATGCCGCGATCCGGCGTTCTGCCGCAAGGCGCTCCAACGGCTCTTTCTCAAAAACCGTATGATCCCCCTCCAGATAGTCAAAAATCTCCGGCTCTAGCACCATGTAGCCCACATTGATCCGGTTGCCGTCGGATTTATGCTTTTCCCGAAAGGAAATGACACTGTCATCGCCCGCGATATCCAGCACCCCAAAGCGCTGCTCCAGCGATACCGCCGTTATCGTCGCCGTTTTCCCATGCGCTTTGTGGAACGCCAGAAGCTCCTCCAGATTGATATCCGATACGCCGTCTCCGTAGGTCATCATAAAAGCTTCATTTCCCACATAGCGCCTTACCCGCTTAATACGCCCTCCGGTCATGGTGTCAAGTCCGGTGTCCACCAGCGTCACCTTCCATGGCTCCGCCACGTTATTGTGGACGGTCATCCGGTTATCCGCCGAAAAATCAAAGGTCACATCGCTGTTGTGGAGATAGTAGTCCGCAAACCATTCTTTGATCACATGCTGTTTATAGCCGCAGCAGATGATAAATTCGTTAAAACCATAATGGGAATATTCTTTCATGATATGCCAGAGGATCGGCTTTTCCCCGATCTCTATCATGGGCTTTGGTTTCAGATGGCTCTCCTCGCTGATCCGCGTCCCATAACCGCCCGCTAAAATAACAACCTTCATG
>CAZAMD010000025.1:0-3439 GCA_964486485.1 uncultured Roseburia sp.
GAAAGGGGAAATAACTATGTGTATGTATTGTAAATGCAAAACTACTGTTCCATCTTTGACAACCCATGTAGTAAATTACAAAAATTGCATTATCATCATTAAAAATGTGCCTTGTGAAGAATGTGAGCAATGCGGCGAAAAATATTATTCTAATGAAGTTGCTAAACAGCTGGAATCCCTTGTAAATATGGCAAAGCAGCTTATGCAGGAAATCTCTGTTATTGATTATGCAAAAGTCGCATAACAATACAGAATGACAGGCAGCAGCATTTTCCATATCTATAATCCCCCATACCATTCGCCGCATATATAGGGATCCACAGCAAATATTTTTAATACCAGAATGATGTGCAGAAACGGAGGAAGAGGGCATCCCGCAAGCCATTTCCCGGCTTTTGGAATGCCCTCTTCTAGGAGAAGGTATTTTTACTATGGGGTATAGCAAAAACTATATATGTATTGGGGGTTTTTACTCTCTTATGTTAACACACTCCACAAAAAAAGTGTTCACAAAATTCCATCTTTTTCCGTCTTGCGCTTATGCATGTTGTACGGTACTTTTTTCTTATTCCGGGCGCATCGCCCGCCCCCTGAGAAACCTTTTTGTCTTATGGCGTCTTATGGCGCCACATGGCGCCGCTGCCCGCTGCCCTACGCCTCAAACAGCGCCTCAAACTCTTCCCTGCCGATTTTCTCTTTCTCCAGCAAAAGGCTGGCGCATGCATCCAAAACGCCCCGATGCTCCGCAATGAGATTCTTCGCTTTTCCATAGCATTCGTCAATGATGCGCTTCACTTCCTGATCGATCGCAACGGCCACGCCCTCGCTGTAACCCCTCGTATGGGCAAGGTCGCGCCCGATGAAGACCTCGTCATCCTCATTGTCATAGCAGATCAGGCCTATATTGTCAGACATCCCGTAGCGCGTCACCATCGCTTTCGCCATTTTCGTCGCCTGCTTGATATCCTGGGAAGCTCCGGTGGTGATATCGTCAAATACCAGCTCCTCCGCCACGCGGCCGCCCAGAGAGACGACAATATCCTGCAGCATCTTCCCCCGGGTGTTGAACATCTCATCTTTCTCCGGCAGCGGCATGGTATAGCCTGCCGCCCCGTTCCCTGTGGGAATGATGGAAACCGTGTGGACAGGCCCTACATCCGGCAGCAAATGAAACAGGATCGCATGGCCGGACTCATGGAAAGCGGTGATCCGCTTTTCTTTCTCGGAAATCAGGCGGCTTCTCTTTTCCGTGCCTATCCCGACTTTTACAAAGGATTTCCTGATATCCGACTGGGTCAAAAAGGCGCGGTTGTCCTTTGCCGCCGCGATGGCTGCCTCATTCAAAAGATTTTCCAGATCCGCTCCGGTAAATCCCGCGGTCGTCTGCGCCAGCTCTTTTAAATCCACGTCATCTCCGAGCGGCTTGTTCTTCGCATGGACGCTGAGGATCTCCTCCCTGCCCGCCACATCCGGGCGCCCCACATAGACTTTTCTGTCAAAACGCCCGGGGCGCATGATCGCCGGGTCTAAGATATCCACGCGGTTCGTGGCAGCCATCACGATGATGCCCTCGTTGATGCCGAAACCGTCCATCTCTACCAGCATCTGATTCAGCGTCTGCTCGCGCTCATCATGTCCGCCTCCCATGCCTGTTCCGCGGCGCCTTGCCACAGCGTCGATCTCATCGATGAATACGATGCAGGGCGCGTTCTTTTTCGCTTCCTCAAACAGATCCCTGACGCGGGACGCGCCCACGCCCACAAACATCTCCACGAAATCCGAGCCGGAGATGCTGAAAAACGGCACGCCCGCCTCCCCGGCAATGGCTTTCGCCAGGAGGGTTTTTCCCGTTCCCGGAGGCCCTACCAGGAGAATGCCCTTTGGTATCCTCGCGCCCAGCTGCGTGTATTTTTTCGGAAAACGCAGGAAATCAACGATTTCCCCGAGCTCCTCTTTCTCCTCCTTCAGTCCCGCCACATCGGCGAACGTCACCCGCCTCTCCGGATCCTCCGGCATTCTTCTGGCGCGGCTCTTGCCAAAGTTCATCATCTTATTTCCGCCGGAATTTGCGGCGGCCTGATTCGTCATGATCATGAAAAAAATAAACATGGCCGCAAAAATGATCAAGTAGGGCAGCAGGGTCAGGATCCAGCTCTCCTCCGGCGGATTTTCAACCGTATAATTCGTTATCCCGTGCTGGCGCATGTACGATTCAATCTCGCTCACGTCTGACACCAGCAGCACCTGGCTGCTGCCATCGTTCAGCGTGATGTAGACGCTGCCCGTCGGCACCTCTCTGTTCGGCACGATATGGACCTGCGCCACGCTGCCGCCCTCTACGGCTTCCTCAAAAGCCCCCCTTGTGTAGCTGTTCGTTGAGGAGGCGCCATCCAGCCAGTACCAGATCGCCACCACAGCCAGGATCAATATGAAGTAAAACCCAAATCCTCCAAAACCGCTTCTTCGATTATTCAATACTCATTCTCCTTTATTCTTCTATGTCCACAAATCCAATGTACGGCAGGTTCCGGTATTTCTGGTCATAATCCAAGCCGTATCCCACTACAAACTGATCCGGAATGGTGAATCCCACATAATCCACCTTCACTTCCACCGCGCGGCGGTCCGGTTTGTCTAGGAGCGCGCACAGTCTTAAGCTTTTTGGATTTCTTGTTTTCAGATTTTGTATCAGGTAATGCAGCGTCCTCCCCGAATCAATGATGTCCTCGATGAGCAGCACATGTTTCCCCTCAATGCTGGTGGACAGATCCTGGACGATTTTTACTACGCCGCTCGATGAAGTGCCGGCGCCATAGCTGGAAACGGACATGAACTCCATCTCCACCGGCGAAGTGATCCGTTTTGCCAGCTCGCAGGTGAAAAATACGGAACCTTTCAAAATGCAGACCAGGCATACCGGCTCCTCCCCGTATTCCCCGCTGATCTGCTGTCCCAGTTCCCTGATCCTCGCCTTGATCTCCTCTTCCGGCAAATGGACATGAATGTCTTTAATCCTCATAATCAATTCCTCCGACAATCTGTACTTCTAATACTTTTTCCGTATGTGCGTCAATGTTGTAAGCTGAACTGATGCGGCCGCCAACGACCCAGATGACATGGGCCCCCTCCGTCAGAAGCCATATCTCCCCCCGCTGCTCCAGCGGTATCTTTTCGTTCACGAAATAGTCTTTCAATCTCTTCTGATGGCCCTCCAGGTCTATGGTCAGATAATCCCCCCTCCTAGGCTTCCGTACCTGTAAATCACCTTTTATCTTATCATAGTTTATCCATTTCGTATACTTTTTTTTGCAGATCTGCCCGCTGTCCCCGGAAAAATCCAAAAGGCGGAACGCCATTTGGCAGTCTTCCAGCTCGAAAAAAATCTCCTCCCCCTGTTCGAGCCGCCTCCGCTGCGGCCCTTTTATCTCATATTCCATCT
>CAZAMD010000025.1:3539-31516 GCA_964486485.1 uncultured Roseburia sp.
TCCTCCCCCTGTTCGAGCCGCCTCCGCTGCGGCCCTTTTATCTCATATTCCATCTCATATTCCATCTTATCTTCTATCTTATCTTCTGCCTGGCATCCTGTCTGGCATCCTGCCTGGCATCCCATCTTGTATTCTGCCTGGCGTCCTGTCTGGCATCCTGCCTGGCATCCTGCCTGGCATCCTATCTTGTGTCCTGCCTCTGGTTTTTGTGATCTTATCTTAAGGCGCTTCCGCGCGCCGCCGTCTTTTTTCTGTATCCGCACGCCTCCATAGACGCGCCTTGCCCCCACCCCATGGGGCAGATCCGCGCTGCGCCCCGTCTGCTTGGAAAATAAGCCTCTCACCGCTTCCACATGGACCGCGCCGATATCCCTGCCGCTGCCGGACAGTTCGGCTAATATCCGGTGGATGATCTCTGACTGCAGCAGCCCGGGGCATTCCGCAAAGGCGTGTTCCTGCAAGAGGCAGCTCCCCTCCTCCCACAGGCAGCACTTCTCCGCCCAATCCGCGCTCTCCTTTTTCAGGTAATCCGCCGCCTGTCCTAAGAGGCGGGCGGTCTGGCTGATGTGGGAGACCGCCTGTGCGTTCACCTTGGCCAGCTGGGGCAGCACCTGATGGCGGATGCGGTTCCTGCTGTATGAGTCGTCCAGATTGCTCGAATCTGTCCTGTACGCCTGCCCCGCCCTGCTTAAATACGTTTCAATGTCACTCCTTAAAACCCTTAAAAGAGGACGGACGATTTCCGCTCCGGGCAGGAGGGGGCGTTTGGGGCGCATTCCGGCAAGCCCCTCAAGGCCGCTTCCCCGCGCCATCTGGAACAGCAGAGTCTCCGCGTTGTCATCCGCGTGATGCGCCAATGCCACTTTTATGCTGCCCGCTTTCTCCCGCAAGCGGCATGCTTCCTCGCCGTAGCATTCGTAACGCCGGATCCGCGCCGCTTCCTCCAGCCCCAGCCCATGGGATCTTGCATAGGCCGGCACGTCGATCGCGTACACCCGGCAGGGGACGGAGCGGCTGCCGCAGAGGGCTTCCACAAAGGCCGCATCCTGCCTGCTCTCTTCCCCCCGGATCCCATGCTCCACATGGAGCGCGCAAAGATTGAAATCCATCGTTTTCCGCAGCTCTAACAGAATGAGCAGCAGGCACACCGAGTCCGCTCCCCCGGAGATGCCTGCGATCACACAGTCCCCGGGTTCTATCAGCGCCTCCTGCTTTATCCACTTCATCACTTGTTCTGTCATTTATTTCTCCCAAATACAGGCGGTAAGCACCGTCATATCATCTTCCGCTCTCCCTCCGGTCATGAGCATGACCCGCTCCATGATCCGCTTCGCCAGGATCCCCGGATTGTTGGTCTGTATGCTTTCTATGATCTCCCGCATGGTCTCCTCCGGTTTTGGAACGCGTAAATATTCCAGCACGCCGTCTGTCACCATGACGATGAAATCGCCGTTTTCCAGCTGCCTCTGCTGGCTTTCTATCTCAAACTGCGCCGCTACTCCCACGGGCAGGCTTGACGAGGCAAGGCATTCCGCTTCCCGCTCCCTCTTGATGAACGTAGCCGCGGCGCCTATTTTATAAAAATCCGCCATGCCGGTGTAAAGGTTGACCTTGCAGAGGTCCACGGTGGAATAAAGGTCGTTGTCCCCCCGCATGACCATGGCGGAATTCATCATGCGGATCGCCGTCTCCACGGAAAATCCCGCCTCAAGGAACCGCTCCAGCAGATCCAGGACCATCTCGCTTTCCTTGCAGGCAGTGCTTCCTGAACCCATGCCGTCGGAAATCCCCAGCACAAGCTCCCCCCGTTCTAATTCCAAAAAGGAAAAATTGTCCCCGGAAATCTGCGCCCCGTCTTTCTTTAAGCGGGCGATCCCCTGCACGTTCCGGTAAAGCGTGTCCTCATATAAGGCAAATTCCGTGCTTTCCTTGGAAATAAACGTTTTTGAATCCGCCGGAAGCCTCATTTTCTTATTTATGGCCCGCTCCGCGGCCGCGAGGAACGTTTTCATGGAAATGCAGCCTCCCATGCGGCTTTTCAAGGAGGCTTCCAATTTCAGCCTTCCATCCGCCATCTCGATCAGATGCACGTTCTCGGCCGTGATGCCATGCTCTTTGGCGCGGTAGCGGATTTCCGCCAGCACGCCCCGCTCCTGACGGTCGAGAAGCTTCTCTTCCCTGGCGCAATCTTTCATGATGTACGCCATGGCGTCTAACTGCTCCGCGATGACCTGACGGTTTTCCAGCAGACGGTTATACCATGCCCGGTTGAGATTTGCCCTCTCAAAAACATGGACGGCCTCCTCTACCATATCTTTGCTCCTGGAGCAGTATTGGCTTAACTGCTCTTCCTGCTCCGCCCCCGGCGTCCCCATGTGCCAGATGGAGGAGATCATGCCTGAGAGGATGCCATAGAGGGGAGTCGCGTCCCTTTCCCAGCAGAGGGCGCAGGATTCGCAGGAAGCGCACATTTTGCCTGTCAGCTCGTTTTGTATCTGTCCCAGCTCTTCCGCTGTGTACCTGCTTTTCTTCTGGCTCATATTATAAAAAATATGGGAAAGGCCCTGAAAGGATTCCGCGTAATTCATCAGCTTCTCGCCGTTGCCCCGCTCGCCTTTCTCCTCCCGGATGAGCGCTTCCGGCTGATACTCCATCAGGCGGTGCAGTATGCGGTTGAACAGTATGACCGCTCCAAAGATAAACACCGCCTCCAAAAATACCGCCGCGGCATCCGGCTGCCCCCTCCATTCCAGCAGGCTGCCGCAAAAGGACAGCAGCAGGGTGGAGGCTGCCGCTAAGATCCCAGCCAGAAAAGCCGAGCATCCCTCCTGCGCCCACTCCACCAGGCGGATCGCCCCGGCAGTCACCAGCAGGATGACCCCATATTTTACCACTGCCGTAAGGGGCATGAAAAAAATCATTCCTATGTACATGAAACCCATCAGCAGCAAGCCGCTCACGCGCTCCAGGTACAAAGCGGCAAAATAGGCGGGGACCAGCGGATAGCATCCCATGATGCCCGCCCCGCAGGTAAAACTTCCCAGTATCCCAAGTATCATTTGTTTTGCGTTCGTTTTCTTCATGACTTCTCTCCTTCTTTTCTTTTTAGCCGCCATGCTGCGACTGTTTTCAGGAGCAGCGGATGGCTGCAGGATTTGGTTCAGCGCCAAACCTGCCGATGGGAAATTTTCATTTTCCATCTCGCAGCCCATTATAAAAGTCCGAAGAAAAAATCTTTGTCAAAGGAAAGCCTGCTTTTCAAAAACTTTTCGCCAAAATTCCGTTTTCTATGTCTTTTTGAAGGAATTAAATTCTTTTCAACTTTTTTAAGAATTTTACACGAAGTTATATCTTAATCTGTGTCCATTTTCCAGCCCGGAACCGCAGCGAGGCAAAGAGGAAACGGAAGGCCTGGTCAAAGAGGACCCCCATCCAGATCCCGACGATCCCCATGCCGAGCGCATAGGCGCAGATGTAGGAGCCCAGCGTGCGGATCACCGTCACGCTGACGGTGGAGACGGCTGCCGTATAGCGCGTGTCCCCCGCGCCCCGGAGGCAGCCCATGTAAACCACCTGAGATATCTGGAATATCACAGCCAGTATGATCACATGCATGATGCTTACGCCGATCTCGATGATCTCTGCCTCGCGGAAAAACAGCCGGTAGAGACTCCGCGCCCCGAGCAGGTAGGCGATGGACAAGATCACGGAAATCCCCGCCCCCAGCATACGGCATGTCCTGCCGTATGCCTTTGCCATCTCGGCATCCCCTTTTCCCAGGCTGTAGCCGATAAGGGCCACTGCCGCCGCCTGCAGGCCGTCGCCGAAAGAAAAGGACAGTGACATGACGTTCATGCCGACCTGATGCGCCGCCATGGCGCTCGTTCCCTGATCCGCCGCCATGACTGCCGTCATCATAAATCCGGCGCGCATTAAAACCTGTTCAAAAAATATGCTGTAACCCACCTTGACCAAGTTCTTGAGAGCCGCCAGCAGCGGCCTTAATCTGCGCTCCATCATGTAAGGTATGCTGATAAAGCCGTCTTTCCTGCAGATAGAGCCGATGCTCATGGCGCATCCCGCGGCTGTCCCTAATACCGTTGCGATCGCCGCACCGCGGATCCCCAGAGCCGGAAATCCAAAGCGTCCCTCGATCAGAAGGTAATTCGCGGTGATATTCACAAGGCTGGAAACGATGTTGGCCGTCATGGTGATCCTGGTATTGCCCGCGCCGCGCTGCGCCGCGTTGACCGCCATGAGGATCACATGGAAGATGAGCCCGCCCATGATGATGCGGAAGTAAGCCACTGCCATCTCGTGGGTGTCCGAGGTGGAACCGCACCATTCCATGATCCGGCCCGCGCCCGCCACAAAGACGCCGCTGATGGCGAGGACCGCCGCAAGATCCATCGCGAGCGCTGTGAGGAGCAGCCCGTTAGCCCTGTCCCTGTCTCCCTCTCCCTTCCGCCTTGCCACCAGAGCGGATGCCGCTACATTTACCGCAATAAAAAACGCCATACCCACAAATTTGGGCTGGGTCGTCAATCCAACGGCTGCCACGGCCTCAGAGCCTATTCCGCTCACCATCAGGGAATCCACTAGGCCTGTAAAGGCGACAAAAAAAGACTCCAGGACGGACGGCCATGCCATATCCACTGCTGATTTTATGATTCCTTTCTCAAGCGTTTCTCTCTTCATCTCTGCTTCCATCTGCCATTTCTTTCCCAGACGGCAGTTTCCGTTCCATTCTTAAAGCCAGGCCTGCTTTCCGCCGTGTCTTCTCTTTTCCCAGACGGCAGTTTCCGTTCCATTCTTAAATCCAGGCCCGCTCACGCCTACCTCTCTTTAAAGATAATCTCATTCTCATGCGCAAGGCCAAGCCTGCTTTCCGCCGTGTCTTCTCTTTTCCCAGACGGCAGTTTTTCCCAGACGGCAGTTTCCGTTCCATTCTTAAAGCCAGGCCTGCTCACGCCTACCTCTCTTTAAAGATAATCTCATTCTCATACGCAAGGCCAAGCTTGCTTTTCGCCGTGTCTTCCACATATTCCCGGGATTTCATATAAGCCTCATAGTCTTCCAGCTCCTCGGCTCTCTTCATCTCATTTTCTAACTGCTTTTCTAAAGCCGCCTGTCTTTCCTGATATTCCTTATCCTTTTGGGAAGTCCGGGTGATCTGAACAGACATAACCGCCACAAACGCAAAAACAATGATGAGCACGCACCGCTTGCCCGCGCTATTGTTTTTTCTCCTGCCTCTTGTACCTGCCATATCCATTCCCTCCCTTCAATGTTTGCGTAAGCTTATTTTAACCGCTCTCCATATTTTTTTCAATTGTTTTCGTAAAAATCCCCGCAATTTTTTCCAGGCTTTCGCGAATGGCCCGAGCAGGGTTCCGGCTATCTTTGCCCCGATCCTGCCGATCCCGCTTAACACAAACACGTTTACTTTTACGATGAAGCGGCTGAGGGTCAGGTAATAGAGCAGCGTGCCGATAAGGAGGCCGCCAAAGGCGAACCCGCGCACCATGCCGTCGTTTTCCCGGTAGATCAGCACAAAGACAGCCGCCGTGCAGATCAGCCAATAGATAAAATCTTCCAGGCCTATCATATATGTGCCGTGGGGCAGGATCCTCCTGAAAATCCGCAGTACGTCGTACAGCAGGAACAGTATCGCCCCTAGCAGTATGGAAGTCCCGAGAAATGCCGCCTCCTGTCCGATCGCCTCACTGATATTCATTATTTAAACAGCCTTCCGAGCAAAGACCCCGCCTGTTTTCCCGCGCTCTTCACATCCGAATAGGTCAGGCTGTCAATCCTGCCCTCAATGTCGATTTCTCCTTTTTCCAAGCTTAACCGGTTAACATGAAGGTCATGTCCTTTGATAAGAAGCATGCCCATCTCCGTCTCTAACAGGATTTCCGCCACATCAAAGGACAGTACGTCCAGAACGCCGGAAAAAGCGCCGCTGCCGCGGTTCACCAAAAGCACTTTATGGGACTTTGCCGCATTGCTGTTTCTCTCATCCATTTTGATAACCTCCTAACATCTTCTTTCATAATTTCAATATATTAGGAGGAGGTCCCATTTATGCTATATATTCAAAGAGATTCTTCGCCTCGTCTTTCTTTGTGGTATCCTGGATATCCAGCACCCGCACCTTTACGGCCTTCGTTCCAAAAGCGATTTCGATCACATCTCCCACTTTCACGGAAGCGGACGCCTTTGCCGTTTTGCCGTTTATGGACACGCGCCCCGCGTCACAGGCTTCGTTCGCCACCGTCCGCCGTTTCACCAGACGGGACACTTTCAGGAATTTATCCAATCTCATATTTCCGCACCGCTCCTTTTTCGCAAACATACAAAAAGGCGGATTCCGTCGGTACGAAACCCGCCTGCGTAAGACTAGGCATTTATCATGTCTTTTAACGCTTTGCCCGCTTTGAATTTTGGAACCTTGGAAGCCGGAATCACCATCTCCTCGCCGCTCCTCGGGCTTCTTCCGGTCCTCTCCGCCCGCTCTTTCACCTCAAATGTCCCAAATCCTACCAACTGGATCTTTTCACCTTTTTTTAACTCCTCAGTAACAACCTCTGTGAAAGCTTTTAATGCGGAATCTGCTTCTTTTTTGCTCAAGTGCGCTTTCTCAGCGATTGCCGTTACTAATTCTGCTTTGTTCATGCTAAAAATTCCTCCTCTGGACTTTGACAAAATTTGAATTTGGTTTTATCATATCAACCTACTTCATACTTATACTTGTTTTTCAACGCTTTGTCAAGGAAAAACCCAAAAACGGGCGCTGAAAATTACAGCATCTTATCGATCATGGCATGCACCGCAGCAGAGAGGTCTTTGGATCTTTGCTCCGCATCCTCTAAGGAGGTTCCTTTTACGCCGAGGTAGAATTTTACCTTTGGCTCTGTGCCGGACGGCCTGACACAGACCCATGCTCCCTCATTCATCTCATAGTAAAGGACATTTGAGGACGGCAGGCCCGTCGGTTTCACATTGCCGTCAGCGGTATCTGTAATGGTGCCAGCCTTATAATCGCGCACAGCCGTCACCTGGTAGCCGCCGATCTCTGCCGGAGCGTTCTCCCTCAACGTATCCATGATCTCCTGGATTTTTGCAAGCCCTTCGATCCCCTTTAAGGTGATAGAGGTCACATCGTCGCGGTAATAGCCATATTTTTCATACATAGCGAGCATCGCGTCCCAGAGGGTCATGTTCTTTGTCTTATAATAAGCAGCCGCTTCGCATAGCGTCATGGAAGCCGCCACCGCGTCCTTATCCCGGGCATAGGTTCCGGTAAGGCAGCCGTAGCTTTCCTCCATGCCGAAGAGGTAGGTCCCTTTCCCTGTCTTTTCAAACTCCAGGATCTTCTGTCCGATAAACTTAAATCCGGTGAGAACCTCCACTAACGCAATGCCATAGTGTTCTGCGATGGCATCCGCCATGTTGGTGGAGACGATGGAACGGATAAAGGCTCCGTCCTCCGGCAGGCCGGAGATTTCTTTCCTCTGCCCGATCACATAGTCGCCAATGAGGCAGCCGGACATATTCCCGGTGAGGCTGTGATATTCCCCGGTCTCAGAATCCTTGACATAGACGCCGAGGCGGTCGGCATCCGGGTCTGTGGCGAGGATCAGATCCGCATCTACTTTTTTGCCCAATGCAAGTCCCAGCGCAAAGGCTTCCGCGGCTTCCGGGTTCGGATAGCTGACGGTCGGAAACTCTCCGTCGGGAAGCTCCTGCTCCGGCACTACATAGACATTCTGGAAGCCAAGCTCTTTTAGCACGCGGCGCACCGGGATATTTCCCGTTCCATGCAGCGGGCTGTAGACGATTTTCAGCTCCGCGCCCACTTGATCGATGCAGTCCTGATGCAGCACTAATTTTTTCAGCTCCGCGATATACGCATCGTCGATATCCGCCCCGATGACCTGATATAGCCCCGCCGCCTTCGCTTCCTCTAGCGGCATGGTCTTCACAGAGGCATAATCCGTCACTTTCTTCACTTCGTCCATGATGCCCGTATCGTGAGGCGGCGTGATCTGCGCGCCATCCTCCCAATAGACTTTGTAGCCGTTGTATTCTGGAGGGTTATGGCTTGCGGTGATGTTGATGCCGGCAATGCATCCTAACCTGCGCACCGCGTAGGAAAGCTCCGGGGTCGGCCTTAAGCTTTCAAATACATACGCCTTGATGCCGTTTGCCGTAAGGCAGAGCGCCGCCTCATCCGCAAATTCCGGTGACATTCTCCTGGAATCGTAGGCGATCGCCACTCCTTTCTGCTGTCCGCCCACGTTGCAGATATAATTCGCCAATCCCTGCGTCGCCTTGCGGACTGTATAAATATTCATACGGTTCGTGCCTGCTCCGATAATCCCCCTTAAGCCTGCCGTACCAAATTCGAGATCCATGTAGAACCGCTCTTCCATCTCCTTTTCATCGCCCGCAATGCCCTGCAGCTCTTTTCTGGTTGCCTCATCAAAATATGGATTTGACAGCCATGATTCATAGTTTTCTTTGTAGCCCATAAACTCTATCCCTCCTAATATGATGTATATGTTTATATTATCCGGGCTTTCCTTTTTTTTCAAGTATTTTCTTTCTGTATTATTTATTTTGTCCGCATCCGTTCAGCCATGAGCAATCTTGCGGGCGGATCATGGCTGCATGAATGGCGCGGACTGAACTGCCATCTTCCCTCTCATTCTGCCGCTGTCAGGCGGTCTTTCCATAAAAGGGACTTTGTGCGGCAGCACAGATCCCGGATTGAAAATTTCAAATTTCAATTTTCAAATTTCAATTTTCAATTTTCAATCTTCCCCTGTCAAAAGCGACAGCAGTTCAGACAGGGTGGAAAGGTAGTCCGGGCTGCTTCCGTCCGTTCCCGTTCCCGCAGAGCCGCTGTTTTCCAGCGCGCCATCTGTTTCCTGGACGGCTGCGTCCGTTTCCGTTCCCGCGCCCGCTCCTGAGAGCGTGCCCGAGGGCGCTCCGGCAGACGTATGGCTTCCGGCAAGAGAGCCCGCCAAAGATCCAGGCTGCGGATGCCCTGCCTCACTGTCCGCCTCCGTCGCCTCCACGGCTTCCGAGGGATCTCCGGTTTCTCCGGCGTCTTCCATGCCTCCCGCGAGTTCAATGACAATGGTGGCTTCCTTGGAATTGACAAACAGCTTTTTGCTGTACGTCTCATACCCCTCGGCAGACACCGTCAAGGTATGCACGCCGTAGCGCAGCGGGATCGGCTCGCTGTAATCCATCTCCTCGCCGTCCATCTGCAAGATGGCTCCCTCTACGTCCACGGCAAAGAGGATCTCCCCAACCTTAGGCCCCTCTCCTTTTAATCCGTCCAGATCCAGTTCCGTTCTCTCCCCGTCCGCAATGGTGACATCGGCGCTGCCCCCGTATCCGTCGTTTGCCACTGTCACGGTGTGGACTCCCTCAGGAAGCTCTATGGTCATATCCGGCGTAATCTCCGCGAATATCCTGCTGCCCACCTGAATGAAGCTGCCCTCAAACAATTCCGTATTCTTTAAGGCCAGCTCTCCGTGTCCGGCGGTAACCGCGACAGAAATCAGGTGTTTTCCCATCCCCACCAGGCGGATCGTATCCATGTCTGAGAGATCTGACAGGGTTTCCACCTCCCCGTCCGCGTAAATGAATAAATTTTCATCATAGGAATAACGCTCCCCGCCTATTTTCAAAATCTGCCGGTCTTCCTCGAAGGAATAGCGGGTGACGCCGTCATATTCCCACGCTTTATCAGAAATCTGCACCTCCAGCACGTTTCCCTGATGATCCTCCTCCCTGACGCTTATGACCCTTCCGGGCACAAAGCAGGACACCGCTGCCCGGTTGCCGTATTTGTCCAAAAACCGGGTGGCGAGGCTGTAATGATAGGCATATTCCTTTCCAGAGTCCAGCTGCCTGAGCGCCAGATATTCCTCACTCATTTCATTGTCCAGAATGACAAACTGATCTGCCCCTAGGCTCTCTTGCGGCTCCTCCGTGCCTAAGGATTCTGTTCCCGCTTCCACAGCCTCCCCGGCATCTGCCGCCTCCACAGCCGCTCCGGCGCCCGCCGCCTCCGCTCTGTCCTGGCCTTTCCCGTCAAATTGCCCCGCCTCTTTCCCGCATCCGCCGCATACCGCGAGAAAAAGGGAGAGCACGAACCCCATGCGTATCGTTTTCTGTTTTATCTTCAATGTATCCACCTGCTTTTCCCGTTGAAAGAATGCCACTGCCCGCCCCGCGCAATGACAAAAACAATTTCTCTGCCTCTTATTTATTATACATGAATTTCATCAGGCGGTAAAGCGGAAGAGCATCTGCAGGAACCGCTCCCTCGCCTCCTCCTGCAGGATCACCTTATCTAATTTTTCTATGTTTCTGCCGGAAAGCCATGCCTTGTGGGAGTTGTAATACCGGTTGGCGATTTTCCAGAATTTTTCTGGATAAGCAAGATAGAGATACAGATAACGATGCTCCTGCGGAGACAGTTTCCGGATGTTATCGTATGTTTTGATCAGATCCATGCCAAGCTCCGTATCCCAGTTGTTCTTTTCCATCATTTTCCGCAGGAAATTCGCAAGATCGCTTACCCGCACATGGTACGAAAAACAGTCAAAATTTACAATGGCAGTCCCCTGCTTGGCAAAAATGACATTGTGCTGATTGTAATCCCCATGGCAGAAACCGAAAATCCGCTCCTCCGGCTGTGTTTCTCTGAGCATTTTTGCCACTTTCTCTGCCTTTTTCATAAATCCGGCATACTGGGCAGCAAACATCATCTCAAATTCATTCTTTTTTTTCTTATCATGGACATAATTGCGCACTTTCCTCAGCTCCCTGTTATGCTTTTCATAAAGCTGCAGCAGGGAATCCGGAGCCGCTTTCACAAATTCCGGCACCTCCCCCGCATAACCGTCCGCTGTGCCATGCAGCCGCGCCAGCTGCCGCACCGCTTCCGCCATATCCTCCCTGTTTTTGGTGTCGCACTCTGCTCCCAGAAACAAGTCTGTCAATATATACTTTGTCTCATCTTCATCCACCGCGACAGGGCTTCCCTCTCTTGTCCTTACCACAGCGGGAACGAGAAGCCCCTGCTCTTTCAGATAACAGGACATCTCCCCTAAAAATTCCGCTCTTTCTTTTGACCCTCTATATTCCCTTAAGACTTTCTGCCCCCGGTCTGTATCGCAATGATAGCTCTCCCGCCCTTTGGAAATAGCGCGCAGCTCCAGGTCATACTGTTCTAATATCTGTTCCGGACGATTATACATAAGGAACCCCTCCAACACGATGATTCCACGGCTTTCTACCGTGTCTATTCATCATATGAGAGGGGTATCTGAATTATGAACCAATTTCAGCAGATTCTCTCTGGTATTCAGCTCCGGCTGTTCTAGCACCTGCTCTAGCAGCCGCCTCATCACGACGCCGATTTCTCTCCCCGGCTTCATGCCCTCCGCGATCAGATCGCTCCCGTTTACGGCAAGCTGCTTTAAGGTCAGGCACTGCTGTTTTTCCAGTATCTCCTCATAGAGCCTCTCATAACTGTCCACATAGCTCAGTTTTTCTTCCCGGCGGAACCTGCTCTGCGCCAGGATATCCGCCCGCTTTACCGCAAATAAATCCGGGTAATACGCTAACCCGATGCGGCTTACTGCCTTCCTCACGCCGCCGGGGGATAACTCGGGATTGTCATCGTGCCAGCGGACAAGGCCGCAGACTCTCTCCGCCGTGCGGTTGTCAAATTTCAGCCGATGCAGGATCTCCCTCGCCAGCCCGCTCCCTTTCTCCGGGTGGCGGTAAAAGTGATCCACGCCCCTTTCATCCACCGTATGGCAAAGGGGCTTTGCCGCGTCATGCAGCAGCATGGCAAGGCGCAGCGCTTTCTCTCCCGGGACGCCCTTTAAAGCCTCTATGGTATGTTCTCCCACGCTGTAGCAGTGATGGGGATTGTTCTGCCCCGTCTCCATCATCCGGTCAAATTCCGGCAGAAACACCGCTGTCAGGCCGGTTTCATAGGCAGTCCTCATTTCCTCTGGATGATCGGAGATCAGCAGTTTTACCAGTTCCCCCTGAATGCGCTCCGCGCTGACCCTCGCGATCCGGGGCGCAAGCTCTCTGACCGCCGCCCTCGTATCAGGATCTATGGAAAATCCGAGCTGCGCGGAAAAGCGCACTGCCCGCAGCATCCGCAGGGCATCCTCCAAAAAACGCTCCCTCGCGTCCCTGACGCACCGGATGACGCCTCTGCGCAGATCCTCCATGCCGCCAAAGGCATCCACAAGCCCCGCATCCTCATTATAGGCCATGGCATTTATGGTAAAATCACGGCGCTTTAAATCCTCCAGAAGGCTGGATGTAAAAAGCACTTCTTTCGGATGCCTCGCATCCTCGTATTCCCCATCGATGCGGTAGGTGGTGACTTCAAATCCCTCACGGCCCAGCATGACGGTCACCGTTCCGTGGCGGATCCCCGTGTCAACGGTACAGCGGAAGCGTTCTTTTACCTGCCCGGGCTTCGCGGAAGTCGTGATATCCCAGTCCTTGGGCGTTCTCCCGAGCAGCATGTCCCGCACGCAGCCGCCCACGGCATACGCCTCATATCCCTGCTCCTCTAATGTTTTTATGATATGGTTTACCTTTTCCGGTATCGTGATCTTCATACAGGCCTAATATGCTTTTCCCCAATATACCAATTGATGCGCCGGCTTCCCGCAGCAGACGCAGGTTTCCGCAATCCGCTGCCGGTCATGGAACGGCAGGCAGCGGGAGGTCATCGCAAACTCCTCTTTCATCTTATCCTCACAGGCTTCCTCCCCGCACCACATGCCGCGGACAAAGCCTGTCTTTTCCTCCGCAATGGTTTTTAACTCTTCATAATCATGGGCGTCCCAGATGTGGGAGTCGCGATGTGCCTTCGCGCGCTCAAACATCTCTTTTTGAACGGACGCGAGCAGCTCCGGGATTTTGTTCTCCAAGTCCCCCAGCGCCACTTCCATCTTCTCTCTGGTATCGCGGCGCACTACCACGCACTTTCCTCCGGCGATGTCTTTTGGCCCAAGCTCCACACGGAGCGGAATGCCGCGCATCTCCTGCTCGGAAAATTTCCAGCCCGGACTCTTGTCGGAATCGTCCAGCCTGGCGCGGCAGAGCGCCGCGAGACGGCCGCAGGCCTCCTGCGCGGCATCCAGCACTCCCTCTTTCTGCTGCTGCACCGGAATCACCATCACCTGCACAGGGGCGATCGCCGGAGGCAGCACCAGCCCGGAATCGTCTCCATGCACCATGATGATGGCTCCGATCAGGCGGGTGGTCATTCCCCATGAGGTCTGGTAAACATACTGCAGCTTATTGTCTCTGTCGGTGTACTGGATGCCGAACGCTTTCGCAAAGCCATTGCCAAAATTATGGCTCGTCCCTGACTGCAGCGCCTTTCCGTCGTGCATCAGCGCCTCGATGGTATAGGTCGCCTCGGCTCCCGCGAATTTTTCTTTTTCGGTCTTGCGTCCGCGGACTACGGGTATTGCCAGCACTTCCTCGCAGAAATCCGCGTAGACGTTTAACATCTGCACCGTTCTCTCCTCCGCTTCCTCGGCCGAAGCGTGCGCCGTGTGGCCCTCCTGCCATAAGAACTCTCTGGAACGCAGGAACGGGCGTGTCTCTTTCTCCCATCTTACTACGGAACACCACTGGTTATACACTTTTGGCAGATCGCGGTATGACTGTATGATATCTTTGTAGAAATCGCAGAACAGCGTCTCAGAAGTAGGCCTGATGCAAAGGCGCTCCTGCAGCTCACTCAAGCCCCCATGGGTCACCCATGCCACTTCCGGCGCAAATCCCTCCACATGGTCTTTTTCTTTCTCCAAAAGGCTCTCCGGAATGAACATCGGCATGTAGACATTCTCCACCCCCGTCTCTTTAAAACGGCGGTCTAACTCCTGCTGGATATTCTCCCAGATGGCATAGCCCGCCGGGCGGATGATCATGCAGCCCTTTACGGAGGAATACGCGATCAGCTCCGCCTTTTTTACAACGTCCGTGTACCACTGGGCAAAATCCTCTTCCATGGAAGTAATTGCCTCGACTAATTTTTTGTCCTTTGCCATAACATCTGTTCTCCTTACCCTATGTTTATCTGTTTATTTTATGCTAAATGGTATGGCTTGTCAATTTCAAACTCCAGCTTTCTGCGGGTGAGAGGATGCCTGAAGCCGATTTTATAGGAACAGAGCGCCAGGGACTTTCCCGACGGGGCGAGATTCTCTTTAAAATTGTATTTTTTATCTCCCACGATGGCGCAGCCCGCATGGGCGAGCTGTACCCGTATCTGATGATGGCGCCCGGTCTCTAATCTGATCCGCAAAACGGCATGCCTGCCGTCCTGCTCCAGCACCTCATAAGAGAGCGCCGCCCGCTTCGCATCCGGCGTCCCTTTTGCCACCACCTCCGAGGTATTGGTCTTTCCATTGCGCAGAAGATAATCTTCCAGCCTGCCTTTCCTTGGCGCGGGGACCCCCTCCGTCATGGCGTAATAATATTTATCCGCGGCCTTTACTGCCATCTGGCGGCTCAGATCCGCCGCGGCCTCTTTGGTCTTTGCGAACACCATCACGCCCTCTGCCGGCTGGTCTAAACGGTGTACGACTCCGATGTAGGGCGGCTCCCCTTTCTTGGCCCGGTAATTTTTCAAAAGGCTCTCCATGTCCGGCTGCCCAAGCCTTTTTGTCTGTGTCGCCACCCCGGCGCTTTTCCTGCAGACAATGACCGCCTCATCCTCATATAAGATCTCCAGTTCCATCCCGTCATCCTTTATAATTTAAACCGGTATCCGACGCCCCATATCGTCTCGATATACTGCGGCTTGTTCGTATTCATTTCCACTTTTTCACGGATTTTCTTGATATGCACAGTGACCGTGGCGATATCCCCGATGGATTCCATATCCCAGATCTCGCGGAAGAGCTCTTCCTTGGTAAACACCCGGTTCGGATTCTCCGCTAAGAATGTCAGAAGGTCAAATTCCTTTGTGGTAAACTGCTTCTCTTCGCCGTTCACCCAGACCCTCCTTGCCGTCTTGTCAATCTTGATGCCGCGGATTTCTATGATGTCATTCTCCGTCATATTGCTCCCGATCAAACGCTCATAGCGGGCAAGATGCGCTTTGACCCGCGCCACCAGCTCGCTGGGGGAAAAAGGCTTCGTGATATAATCGTCCGCTCCAAGCCCCAGTCCGCGGATCTTGTCAATATCGTCTTTTTTGGCGGAGACCATCAGGATCGGTGTATTCTTCTCTTCCCGGATCTGCCGGCAGATCTCAAAACCGTCAATCCCGGAGAGCATGATATCCAGGATATACATATCAAACTCCTCGGAGAGGGCGCGCTTTAATCCCACCACGCCGTCGCTCTCCGTCTCCACCGTAAAGCCGCTGAGTTCCAGGTAGTCTTTCTCCAATTCCGCAATCGCCACTTCATCCTCAATGATCAATACTCTGCTCATCATATACCTCCTGATATTTACGAATTACAAAATACATGACTGTCCCAATGGATTCTTTGCTGGTCGCCCAGATTTTCCCTCCATGGTCCTCAATGATCTTCTTTACAATGGACAGGCCAATGCCGCTGCCTCCGGTGGCGGAGTTTCTGGAAGTATCCGCCCGATAAAAGCGGTCAAAAATGTAGGGCAGATCCCTTGACGCTATTCCCCTGCCGTTGTCCTCAATCTCCACCTGGATGAAATCCCCCACATCCTTGATGCGGATATTGATATAGCCCTTCCGCTTATCCAGGTATTTGACCGAGTTGCCCACGATATTGTTGATGACACGCCGCAGCTGCTCCGGATCCGCGATAATCTGCACCTTCTCATCAACGTAATTAAAATAGCCCAGCCCGATATTTTTTGACTCCAGCTCCAGCCCCAGCTCCTCCACGCAATCCAGGAAATACTCTGATACGTTGAGCTTCACGAAATTATAGGGAATGCGGTTCGTGTCGATCTTAGAATAAAGGGTCAGCTCGTTGATGAGCATGTCCATTTCATTCGCCTTATTGTAAATGGTACGGATGTATTTGTCCCGCTTCTCCGGCGTGTCCGCCACGCCGTCCATCAGCCCCTCCGCGTAGCCTTTCACCGCGGTAATGGGCGTCTTTAGATCATGGGCGATATTGCTGATAAGGGTTTTGTTTTCCTTTTCCCCTTCGATCTTTTCCTCAATATTATCTTTCAAATGCTGGCGCATTTCCTCAAAGCTTTTACATAATTCCCCGATCTCATCGTCATTTTCCACTTCAATGGTAAAATCCAGATTTCCCTCTTTGATATTCTGCGCCGCCGCCTGAAGCTTCTTCATGGGGTTGATGATGCTCGTGTAAATCCATATGGTCAGCATACAGGCGGTCAGAACCAGGATCAGCAGGCCCGACACGATGATATCGAATATGATGCTTTTGAGCTCCGATCCGTCTTCCTCTAAGACCGTGACGATGAATGCGCTGCCCTCACTGCCGTCCGCATAGGAAAAATCCACCTGCTTGATCAGGGCATGCTCCTCCCCGTCAACATAAGTCCCCGAATAAGTGTTGTCCGGCATATTGCCGTAGGCGGGGAGCTGTGTCAGAAGCGCGCTGCCGGAATCTCCGCCGATGTAGGCGAATACGCTGCCTTTCCGCACTACCAGATAGGAATTTTTTGTCTTTAGCTCCTCGTTTGTCTCTTCTAAATAAGATTCACTCTCCAGTTCTTCCGGGTGCTTTTCCGCCACTTCTTTCAGTTCTAAATACGCCTGTTTCGTAAAACGGTATATCAGCTGCGTGGCGCTCGAAAGGTAGCTGTAATCTTCCACCTCTATCCCGTAGGTCTGCTCCATGGTCTTCCTCTGCACATTGCGGAACCCGATCAGCAATACGACTGACAGCAGGATCGGCACAAATATTATGATGCAGAATGAAATAATAACCTTATTTCTGAATTTCATTTCGTATTCCCCTCTGGTCTCCCGGAAAAGCGACGATAAAAAGAAGACTCCGCGCCGTTATTTTATGATAAAGAATAGGTCACAAGACGCATCTTATGACCTATTATAGCATGAAAAGTTTCAAATCCTATTTAATTTGTCTAAAATAATCTAAACTTTTCATAAATATGCAGTTGTCCCTGCCCCGCAGCTGCCCGCGGATTTCGCGGCAGGCGCAGCATCCTACACGGAGCAGCCGCGGTATTTTTTCAGCAAGTCCACCTTATCGACTGCCTCCCAGGGGAGCTCGAGGTCGGTGCGCCCAAAATGCCCGTATGCTGCCGTCCCTCTGTAAATCGGACGCCTCAAGTCAAGCATTTTAATGATCCCCGCGGGACGCAGGTCGAAGTTTCCGCGGATGATCTCCACCAGCTTCTCATCGGAAACCTTTCCGGTCCCAAAGGTATCTGCCATGATGGAAGTCGGATGCGCCACACCGATGGCATAGGAAAGCTGGATCTCACATTTGTCCGCCAATCCCGCCGCCACGATGTTTTTTGCCACATAGCGCGCCGCATAAGCCGCGGAACGGTCTACTTTCGTGCAGTCCTTTCCGGAAAAAGCCCCGCCGCCGTGCCGCGCATATCCGCCATAGGTATCTACGATGATCTTGCGCCCCGTCAGGCCCGCATCCCCCTGCGGACCGCCGATCACAAAACGGCCGGTGGGATTGATGTAGAATTTCGTCTCCTCATCCAATAATTCTTTCGGAAGGACCGGGTCAAAAACATATCTCCTGATATCCTCATGGATCTGCTCCTGGGAAACCTCCTCACTGTGCTGCGTGGACAATACCACCGCTTCCAGCCGGACCGGACAGTCCTTCTCATCGTATTCTACGGAAACCTGCGTCTTCCCATCCGGCCTTAAATAGTCCAGCGTCCCGTCCTTCCGCACTTTTGACAGCTGCAGCGCCAGTTTATGCGCCAGAGAGATCGGGTAGGGCATAAATTCCGGCGTTTCGTTGGTGGCGAACCCGAACATCATGCCCTGATCCCCCGCGCCGATATCAAGGTCATCTTCCGAATCCCCCTCTTTCGCCTCTAAGGCTTTATCCACGCCCATAGCGATATCTGGAGACTGCCTGTCTAACGCCACCATAACGGCACAGGTATTTCCATCAAAGCCTCTCTTGGAATCGTTATAGCCGATTTCATTTACGGTCTTGCGGACGATAGCGGGGATATCCACCTGCGCTTTCGTGGTGATCTCGCCTGTCACCAATACAAAGCCTGTGCAGCTTGCCGTCTCACACGCTACGCGGCTCATAGGATCGCCCGCCAGGCAGGCGTCTAAAATCGCGTCTGAAACCGCGTCGCAGACCTTGTCCGGATGGCCTTCCGTTACTGATTCTGAAGTAAATAATCTCTTTTCCATGCTGATGCTCCTTTGTGCTTGTTCCTTGGCTTTCTCCTTATCGCTCTTCACCCTGCTGATTTTCCGCAGCAGTTCAGCCATGCCCGCGTAAATGCGCAGCTGGACGGCGGCGGTCTTTCTGTGGCAATTTTTCTGTGACAATTTTTTGGCAGATTTTTTTGCAGTTTTTTTGCAAATTTTTTACAAATTTTTTGCCAATTTTTTTGCGGTTTTTTTGCAAATTTTTTGGCAGTTTTTTTGCAAATTTTTTTGGCAAAAAAATTCCACTTGCGAAAACAAGTGGAATTGATAACTGTCACTACATCAAATCCTCTTATTGTTCGAACTCACAGAACATCTCGAATGCTCTGAATTTGCTGCTTGCTCGCTCAGGCTGGCACCTTCCCTGAAGGGGTTGCCGTGACTTCACAGATCCTTTGTATCTCCATCACTCTGAATAAGAAAATTTAGCCAATTTATGAAATTTACAATCTACCTTTTTACTATACGGCCTTTTCCGTTTCTTGTCAAGGCATTTCATGGATTTTCCCGCGCCGGATCTTTCTTTTCCGCTGCCTGTTCCCGCATTTATGATACTTTCAAGGAAAATTTCTGGAGTTCCTTTTCGGTGCCGACTTTTGCGATCAGGGCGCCCAGAGAAGCCAGCTTGTTCTCAAACTCCTCATATCCGCGCTCAATGTAATAAATGTCGTCTACCACGGTGATCCCCTCCGCCGCGAGGCCCGCTATCACCAGAGCGGCTCCCGCGCGGAGATCCGGCGCGTTGACACGGGCTCCCGTATAAGTTTCCACGCCGTTTACGATGGCGATATTGCCCTCCACTTTGATGTTCGCCCCCATCCGTGCCAGTTCTCCTACATATTTAAAGCGATTTTCAAAGATGCTCTCCGTCACGGTGCTTGTTCCCTCGGAAATCGCAAGCACCACTGCCATCTGCGGCTGCATATCCGTGGGGAATCCCGGATAAGGCAGCGTTGTCACCTGGGTATGGTGTATCGGCTTAGAGGCAACCACCCGCACCGCGTCATCAAACTCCTCCACCTCGCAGCCGATTTCAAGCAGCTTCGCGCTGATGGCTTCCAGATGTTTGGGAATGACATTCTTTATCATGATGTCCCCTTTGGTAGCCGCCGCCGCAAGCATGAACGTCCCCGCCTCAATCTGGTCCGGAATGATGGAATATTCCGTCTTGTGGAGCCTTTCCACGCCCACGATACGGATCACATCGGTCCCCGCCCCGCGGATATTCGCTCCCATGCTGTTTAAAAAGTTCGCGGCGTCTACCACATGCGGCTCTTTCGCCGCGTTCTCAATAATGGTCTTCCCTTCCGCCAGAGCCGCCGCCATCATGATGTTGATGGTGGCTCCCACAGATACCTTATCCAGATAGATATGCGTGCCCTTAAGCGTCTCCGCCGCCGCCACTACCATGCCATGGCGGATGTCCACGGTCGCTCCCAAGGCACGGAATCCTTTTAAATGCAGGTCAAAGGGACGGCTTCCGATATCGCATCCCCCCGGAAGCGCTACTTCCGCGTGTTTATATTTTCCAAGCAGGGCGCCCAGCAGATAATAGGACGCGCGTATCTTGCGGATATATTCATTGTCTACAACCAGATCCTGGATGAAGGAGCCGTTCATCTTCACGGTGTGCGCATCTACCCTTTCTGTCTTGGCTCCTATGCTCTGTATCGCATTCAATAAAACATTGGTATCTCTGACATTTGGAATATTTTCTATCGTAACGGTCTCATCGGTCATGACTGCCGCAGAAATGATCGCCAACGCCGCATTCTTTGCACCGCCGATTTCCACTTCACCAACCAAAGGGTTTCCGCCCTTAATCACATACTGATCCATATCGCACCTCTATCAACATTTCCATAAGACTTTATGAACGCTCCTATACAAACACATAATTATAGTAACTATTATGCGCATCTGTCAAGTAATTATATCATATTTCCTATTTTTTTGTAACCGTCAGCCATAAGCGGGCTTGCGGCGGGCGATGCCCGCGGGAACGCGCGCAAAAAATCGCTTATGAGCGGAACGCCCGGTAAAAAGCCGCCCGCAGGCCGGAGCGCACCGCGCGGGATTGCGGGGGCGCGGCTTAACTGCCGATATACTGCAACGGATTGACCGCCGTGCCATTGATATACAGTTCAAAATGCACATGAGGTCCCGTAGAGCGTCCCGTGTTTCCGCTTTTTGCGATCGGATCGCCCTGTTCCACTGTCTGGCCCGCTGTGACTAGCAGCCTGCTGTTATGCGCGTACCTTGTCATCCTGCCGTCCGGATGGCTGATCACTACGTTATTTCCATATCCGCCGTTATAAGATGCCTGTATCACCGTTCCCTCACAGGAGGCGTAAACGGTAGTCCCCACCGGACACGCCCAGTCAACCCCTTTGTGCATACGCCCCCAGCGGTAGCCAAAGCCGGAGGTAAACCTCCCTCCCGAAATGGGTTTTACATAAGTCGGCGGTATCACAGTCCCCCGCTCAATGACGGTCGGCTGAGATTCCACCATCACGTTCTGCCGTACCATCACGCGGCTGATCTCCACGCCGTTTTCGTATACCGCCACGTCATTCCTCTCTCTGTGCCCTGTGGTCCCCTCTTCCAATACCACCTCCTGATTGGTGTACCAGGAATCATTGTTTATGATCACCGGCTCTTCTGTGTAATCTTCCTCATAGATTTCCCCCATGGTGACCCGGAGCTTTAAATCCGGTTCCGGCACGGCGATCACTAATTCCTGCCCGGCTCTGATGATCTCATCCGCGCTCTCCATGCCGTTGAGCGCCATAACGGACGCAACCGTCGTATTGTTGTCTATGGCGATCACAGAAAGGCAGTCGCCGCTCTCCACTACATATATTTTATTCGATTCTTTTTCTTTTGTTACTTCCTCTATTTCTTCCCTGACCTGGGAAATTTCATCTGCGGACACATAATTCTGGTATACCTCCACACGCTCTACAAACTCCATATCCAAAACCCCGCTCTGATAAGCGTCCTCCGAGCCCGCGCCATCTCCTTCTCCCGGGGCGGCATCCTGCAGGGAGGATTCTGCCACGCACACGCTTCCCGCTCTGGCACCGGATCCCCGCAGGGAAGCCTCTGCCGCGCGCACGCTCCCCTCTCTCACATCGGATCCCCACAGGGAAGCCTCTGCCGCGCGCACGCTCCCCTCTCTGGCACCGGATCCCGCAGATGCGGCGGCAGCGTCCCCTTTTTCCTCCGCTTCTTCCGGGCGTTCCTCCAGCCGCGCCCGCAAGATTCCGCTGATATGGGAATCCTCCGGCTCGATGGCTGCGGCATAGAGGCCCGCGCCCTCCGCGCGGTCCTTTACCCCGTTCAAAAAGGCGCTCACTTCCTCTAAGGAGCGAAAGTTGCCGCGGTAGCCGTCGATTGCCACCGTAAACACCCGCTCGCCGGAGGATACCGTTTTCTTTTTCAAGGATTCCTTTAAGGCGTTTTTCAGCTCTTCCTCCCTCATCAGATCCACGAATGGCTTTTTCACAGTATCTGCATTCCACACATAATCCATGCACAATTTTTCATCTGTTTCCAGCGCAAGCTCCCTGCGGGCAGCGCAAAAAACGTCTTTTACATTTACCTCTGCCAGGACATGCCCCACTGTCTGTCCGTCCAGCGTTACCCTCTGATAGGCCTGTCCCAAGCTGATTTCTTCTGAGGCTGAGAAAAACAGCAGCGCTGCCAGCAGGCTTCCCGCCGCCGCGGCTCCGGCAGCCATCTTTTTTGTAACCCTTAGATTCTTCATGAAAATGTATCCTTCAATCCTATGCTTCGTTGGCTCTCAGAGAAGCGAAACAAGGCACTCGAAACCGTTCAAGTACCTTGCCATTTTTACTGTCATTCAGTTGCCGCTTCCAGATCTTCCGCTGTTTCCGTGTCTGTTTCCGTCTCTATTGCCGTCTCCGTTTCTATTGCCGTTTCCGTCCCTGCTGCCGCTTGCGCATCCTCCGGCGGGGTCAGGGTAAATAAATTGTCAAAGGTGACTTCCTCCCATACCTTTTCTTTCAATTCCCAAAGTTCTTTCTCTTTATAGCTGTCCAGCACCTCGTTGTACTTTGCTTCCTGGCGTTCTGAGATGATGCTCTCCCGCGTCTCCTCTGTGGCCTCTTTATCTAATTCGGCATCTAACCGGACCACATAATAGGAATCCTCCGTATCGATCAGACCGGACAGCTCACCCTCCTTTAATTTGCGCAGCGTCTCTAAAACCTCCGCATCTATGGAAGTGTCATCTTTTGTGAAGGTTCCGGTTCTTAATGTATATTCATAAGCTTCCGCCGCGGCTTCCAGACCGTCTGACGCTGCCGCCCGCGCAAAAGCTTCCGCCGTTTCCGCAGGATCCTCTTCCTGCGCCGGCTCTTCCGTCCCCGCCGTTTCGGCTGCCTCTCCCGCAGCGCTTTCCTCTCCGCCGCTTTCCTTATCGATCTGCACATAGCTGTAGGAGCTTGTCTTAGCCTCCTCATCGCTGACCTGCGTATCCGCATCCGCAATGATGGCATCGCGCATTTTTTCCCGTATGGCCGCCAGCGTCAGATATTCCTCTACAATCTCTTCCGTCGCGCCGAGGGCCTCGATGGCCTCCTCGGTATTTGCGCTCATAAATGCCTCCGCGGTCTTTTCAATGGAAGCCTTATCGTCGTCGCTCAACTGGATCCCATAGTCCTCCATATGGAGTTTCAGGGTATACATGTCCTGCACATCCGTAATGGCATCCTTCTTAAAGCTCTCCTGCATCGTAGTGCCGCTTCCGAACATATCGGTCGCCCACACGTTCTCTCCCCAGAGCTGCCGGTACAGGTCGTCTGAATTTGCCTGGCGGAATCTCGCCGTAAAATTGGCGATTCCTAATTTGACCGGCTCTCCGTTTAAAGTCGCTACTGTCTTTTCTTTATTTATGCCGCCGCAGCCCGCCAGAAGCGTTGCGGCGATCGCGGCGCTGAATAAAAATACGGTAATTCTCTTTAACTTCATAGGTTCCTCCTGATGTCCCGCCATCCTAAATCATGCGGGGCAATTACTTGTTCCATTATAGTGCTTTTTACTTGCCGCCGCAAGATGTTTTTATGTTTTTTACAAAACCAATGCCTCTCCTGCCGCCGCAAGAAACGCCTCTAATACCTCGCGCGAATCCGTATTCTTATCCCTGGAGTTTTTCTTTAACATATAGGTGAAGTAAGGCGCCTTCACATCCGCGGTAAACGTCAGCCTGCCGCCGTAGGAAGCCACAAATTCCGGTATTTTCGCAGCGTCTATGTTCGCTCTTTCAAAAAGCGTAAATTTAAGGCTGTCTCCCTTTTGGGACACCTCGGTAAAATAAGCCCTGTGCGCCATCGATTTTATTTTTGCGATATAGAGCAGATTTTGCACGGGTTTTGGCAGATCCCCAAAGCGGTCGGTAAGCTCCTCGACAATCTCATCCGCCTCCTCCTGCGTTTCAATCTCTGCCATACGTTTGTAGATGTCGAGTTTCTGAACCTCATTGGGAATATATCCCATGGGAATATAGGCGTCGATGACGATATCGATGGAAGTATCAAAACTCTCCTCCACCTTAAGTCCTTTTTCCTCCTTGACGGCCTCATTGAGCATCTTGCAGTACAAGTCATAGCCGACAGCCGCCATGTGTCCATGCTGTTCCGCCCCTAAGAGGTTTCCCGCCCCGCGGATCTCTAAGTCACGCATGGCAATCTTAAACCCGCTGCCAAGATCGGTATATTCCTTAATCGCGGCAAGCCTTTTTTCCGCAATCTCCTTTAACATCTTATCCCTCTTATACATCAAAAACGCATAAGAGGTGCGGTTGGACCGTCCTACCCGCCCCCGCAGCTGGTACAGCTGTGAGAGTCCCATGTTATCCGCGTCATGGACAATCATGGTGTTGACGTTGGAAATATCAAGCCCTGTCTCAATGATGGTGGTGGATACTAGCACATCGATCTCCCCGTTAATGAAGCGGTACATGATGTTTTCAAGCTCCGTCTCCCTCATCTGACCATGGGCATACGCAACATTCGCCTCAGGAATAAGTTCCGCAAGCTTCGCCGCCACGTCCGCGATTTCCCTCACACGGTTATAGACATAATATGCCTGCCCGCCGCGGGAAAGCTCACGCGCGATCGCCTCGCGCACCAGTTCCTCATTAAATTCCATGACGTAGGTCTGGATGGGGATGCGGTCCATGGGCGGTTCTTCGAGCACGCTCATATCCCGAATACCGATCAGGCTCATATGCAGCGTTCTCGGAATAGGCGTTGCGGTCAGAGTCAGCACATCAATCTCGTTTTTGATCTGCTTGATCTTTTCCTTGTGGGAAACGCCAAAACGCTGCTCCTCATCTATAATTAAAAGTCCTAAGTCCTTGTATCCCACATCTTTCGACAGCAGTCTGTGCGTTCCCACCACGATGTCTACACTGCCTTTTTTTAAACCCTCTATTGTCTTTTTCTGCTCCCCCGAACTGCGGAAACGGCAAAGCAGATCTACATTCACCGGAAAATCTTTCATGCGCTGGGCGAAGTTATTGTAATGCTGCTGCGCCAAAATGGTGGTCGGCACCAGAAACGCCACCTGCTTTCCATCCTGTACGGCTTTAAACGCCGCCCGTATCGCAATCTCCGTTTTTCCGTAGCCCACATCCCCGCATATGAGACGGTCCATGATCTTGCTGCTCTCCATGTCTTTCTTTGTGGCTTCTATGGCAAGCGCCTGATCCTCCGTCTCCTCAAAGGGGAACATTTCCTCAAATTCTCTCTGCCATACGGTGTCCGGTCCATAGGCAAATCCCGTCTTGCTCTGGCGCGCCGCGTACAGCTGCACTAAGTCTTTCGCCATTTCTTTCACAGCGCCCCGAACCTTTTGCTTCGTCTTATTCCATTCCTGCCCGCCTAATTTATTGAGCTTTGGTTTTTTCGCGTCAGCTTTCGCGTACTTCTGAAGCAGCTCTAGCTGAGTCGCTAAAATATAGAGGTTGCCTCCGCCCGCATACTCGATTTTGATATAATCCTTCACGATTTTATCCACTTCAATTTTTTCAATCCCGCGATAGATTCCCAGTCCATGGTTTTCATGCACCACATAATCCCCGATGCTTAAGTCGGTAAAGCTGGCGATTTTCTCCCCCTCATAGGCGCGGCGCTGTTTCCGCTTTTTCTTTTCCCTGCCGAAAATGTCGCTCTCCGATATGACGACAAACTTCAAGAGCGGATATTCATACCCTTTTTTGATTTTTCCATAACCGGTCATGATCTCTCCCGGCTTTACCTCATGGTCAAAATCTTCCGAGTAGAAGGTGTTTAACCCCTCCCCCATCAGATCCTCCGCCAGACGCTTCGCACGGGTCCTCGAGCTTGACAGCAGGACTGCGCGGTAGCCTTTCTTTTTATAGCGGTTTAAGTCCTTGACCAAAAGCTCAAAGCTGTTATTGTAGGGATTGACGGTCTTTGTCTCCACATGGAACCGCTCTCTGATATCCAGATATTTATTTTTGAGATCCAAAACAGCGAACGAAACGCAGCGGTAGCTCTGCAGCTTTCCCAGGATCTCTCTGTAAGAAAAAAGCTCCCGCATCTGTCCCGGCAGAATGTAGCCTTTTTCCAGACGCTGTTTCATGTTTTCCGAAAATTCCGTCTCCGTGGCGATGCCCCGCTCAATGGTGCGCGCCGCCTCATCTAAAAATACGAGCGTGTCTTTCTTTCCAAAATATTCCAGCAGGGAAACCCGCTCCTCACAGAAATAGGAAAGATAGGCGTCTAAGCCGGCGCTGATGCCAAATTCTACGGCTTCCTCTTCCACCTGCCTTGCCATGGACAGCACTCTGTGGGCTTCCTCGGTCTTCATCTCTTTGCGGAGCGCGGCGGAAACCTTTTGCGCCTCCGCTAACAGCTTTTCCACTCCTGCCTGCCTCTCCTCTTTCGTCAGCGCCAGTTCACAGGCCGGATAAATACGCACGTTTTCCAGATTCTCGATGGAGCGCTGGCTCTCCGCGTCAAAAGAGCGGATGGAATCCACCTCGTCTCCCCAAAGCTCCAGGCGGACGGGGTTATCCTCGGTCAGCGGGAATACATCAAGAATGCCTCCGCGGACGGAAAACTCCCCCATGGTCTGCACCTGATGAGTTTTTTCATATCCAAGCTCCGATAAATGTCTTTGAAGCTCCTCTAAATCCACGGCATCCCCCACCGCGATTTCCCTTACGGAGCGGAGGAATTTTTCGGGCGCGGGCATGGGATTCATCAGTCCGTCAAAGGTTGTGATGATGGTGCACGGCTCTTCTTCCGCTATCATTTTCAGCGCGTTGATCCGCTCTCCCGTCAGCAGGTTTCCACGGATGTCTGACTGATAAAACAGAATGTCTTTGGCCGGATAGTACGCGGTCCTCTTATCAAAAAACCGGTACTCCTCCTGGATCTCTCTGGCTTTCTGCTCATGAAAAGTGACAATGATGCGGTTTCCCGCGCCATTGTCCATGCTGTACATCATGTGCGGCTTCGCCGCATCGATGCAGCCCGCTATCTGAAGCATCCCCTTTTTTTCCGTCTGCATCTTTTGCAAGACCCTCTCCAGGTCCTCAAACTCTTTCAGCCCCCTTAAGGGTTCTGTGAATGTCTTCATATCACGCTATCCCATTCTTTTTGGTGTTAAATCGGTTCATGGCGGCATCCGTTTCGCCGGACACCATCTGTTCCACTGCTAAAACAGCGTTCTCTATGGCATGTTCCACCTCTGTCCTCTCGCCCGCGCAAAAGCGGCCAAGGACGTGGTCTATCAGATCCCAGCCTTCGGGTTTCTCTCCTACGCCTATCTTGATGCGCAAGAAATTCTGCGTTCCCGTCAACGCGATAATATTCTTGATCCCATTATGCCCGCCGGCGCTCCCTTTTTTGCGAATGCGCAGACTGCCCGGCGGGAGGCTGATATCATCATAAATGACGATCATCTCCTCCTCCGGATCTAATTTGTAGTAATGCAGCAATTCCGCCACGCTCTCACCGCTCGCGTTCATATAGGTCTGAGGCTTTGCCAGCACGACCCTGCTGCCCTCGATGATTCCTTTTCCGCAGAGGGCTTTGTGCTTTTTTTCTCTGATCTCTATCTGATATCTGTCCGCGATGGCATCCAGCACATCAAAGCCGGCATTATGCCTGGTATGCTGATACTGCTTTCCCGGATTTCCAAGTCCTACAATCAAAAACATTTTTCCCCCATTCTGCCGCGAGGCAGCCTCTCTATTTCACATCATTGCATCTCACGCTATAATCTCTCACGCCATTGCATCTCACTTCATCGCATCTCCTGCATCCTAACGATCCATGTTACATTTTACAAGAGTTTTGGGAATTTACAAGTATTTTTATAAAATGCGCAGGATAAAATTCCTGCTTTTCCCTTACCGCGCAGAAAACTGCCCGTTCCATTTCCGCGCTTTCGCCGGCGATCTTTTATGATGAAAAAAAGACAGGAGAACGTTTCCTATCTCCTGCCTTTCTATCTTGCTCACCCCATCCGTATAAACCCTTGCTCT
>CAZAMD010000026.1:0-30741 GCA_964486485.1 uncultured Roseburia sp.
CTCTGATCTTCTTCCCGGTCTTCTTCCTGATGGAAAAAATGTGGCATCACCCAAGAGCAATACCACATTTCCTCCTATCAGACAACCTAGCCTTTCACGCCTCCTAACGCAACACCCTGTACGATGAACTTAGAAAGCAGGAAGTATATTATGATGACCGGAAAGATTGAAAACGCGATCATCATATATAATTGTCCCATATCAAACTTTGCAAAATCGGCGCTCCGCAGAAATGCAATCCAGAGCGGCAGCGTCTTTTTTTCCGCTTTCGTGAGTACCAGCGCAGGCGTGAAGTAATTGTTCCAGCTGGCAACAAAACCGAATATCGCCTGAACCGCGATGGCTGGCTTCAGCAGCGGCAGCACAATCTCGTTGAATGTGCGGAACTCACCAGAGCCGTCGATCCTTGCCGCCTCCACGATTTCAAGAGGAAGCGAGCTCTCCATGTACTGCCTCATAAAGAAGAAGACTGCAGGAGCGGCGATCGATGGCACGATCAGCGGTATAAACGTGTTTTTTAAATTCATGGCTGTTATCATGTTGACAAAGCCAAGGGCTCCAACCTGCGTTGGAATGGTCATGATCAGCAGGATAAAATTCATCACTGCTTTTTTCAGCCTGAAGTCATAAGCATGGACCGCGTATGCCGTCATGGCTGAAAAATAAACAGACAGCACGACCGATACCGTTGAGATAAACAGGCTGTTGAACATGCCGCGCACGATCAATATCGTCTCATTATGTATCGTATTCTTAAAGTTCGTCACAAAAGACTTCCCCGGTATCAGGGAAAAGCCCTGATTGATCGCGGCATGTGATCTCGTCGTATTGATCAAAAGCATCAAAAAAGGAAACAGACAAAGGAGCGTCAAAAGGATCAGTACGACGTAGCAAATGGTTCTTTTCACCGCCAGTTCGGCAGAATATGATTTTTCTTTTTCCATTTCACCCATCATCCTTTCTCGCTCGTTAATGTCTTAAATACAATAATGGAAAGCGCGCCGGTCACAATAAAGATAAGAACGGAAAGAGCGCCCGCCATACCATAATTCTTGTTGAACAGATGGTTATTCAAATACATGATCAGCGTCATCGTGGTACGATCCGGCTGTCCCTGCCCATTGGTGAGGATCTGCGGAAGGTCGAACATCTGCAGTCCTCCGATCAGAGAGGTGATCAGCGTATATACCATGATCGGACGCAGAAGCGGCATTGTAATATGGGTAAATATCTGCATGGAAGTCGCTCCGTCCACCATAGCCGCCTCAAAAAGCGACGGGTCGATCCCCATCATCCCCGCCATCAGTATAATGGTGGTGTTACCGAACCACATCAGGAAATTCATCAGCGCGATCAGGCCTCTTGCCCCCCATGTCGAGGACATGAAGTGTATGGACTCGGAAATAATCCCAAGATTCATCAAGAGATTATTGATCGGCCCGTCGTTTGCAAAAAGCGCAAAGAATAACATGGAGATCGCAGATGCCATAATCAAGTTCGGCATATAGATGACTGTCTTAAAAAATCCCTGACCTCTCAGCTTTAAGCGCGAGTTTGTAAACCATGCTGCAAGCAGCAGCGAAACAGCGATCTGCGGAACAAATCCGATGATCCATATGATCAATGTGTTTCCGGTATATTTCAGCAGATCGCCCTCGCTTATCAGCTTTGCGTAGTTGTCCAGTCCTATAAAGTTCGGTCCGATCTGATTCAGGCCTGACATATAGTTTTCAAAAAAACTATAATAGAACGTGGACAACATAGGAATCAGAGAAAAGATGCAGTACACCAGGAAAAATGGTATCAGAAATATGTACCCCCACTTTGCATAGCTTAGGTGTTTTCCCTTGTGTCTCTTAATGGTCTCCATTTTCTCCCTCCTCATCAAAACGCAAAGGTCTTATTTTGTTAATTCTGGATATTTCTCAATCGCAGATTTATAGAAGTTCTCCAGAGCAGTGTCATAATCAACCGTGCCCTCGAAATACTCATGCATAGCAGACTGCATGCTCTCGTTCAATCCCTGATCATAATCGGAGATGTTGCTTAAGTCGATCTTCTTTGCAGCGTCTGCAAACAGCGCGATGTGGTTCTGTCCGCCTAAGAAGTCAGACTGGTAATCGCTTGCCGCGATCTCTTCCATAGCTGCCATGTTGTTCGTGTAATCCAGCGTATCCAGCGTGATCTGTTTCATCGTCTCCGCATCGCAGGTCATTCTGAGCATCAGATCTTTAACGAACGGCACGTTGTCTGTTCCCGCTGCCGCGCAGATCCATGAACCGCCCCAGTAATATGGCATCGGGCCTTCGCATACTGCGTAATCGCCGAAGATACCCTGTCCTACTTCATCCGGAAGATCCTCGCCGCCCTTCGCATTGCCTTTCAGCGTGAAGTTGATGCCCCAGGTAGAGTAGAAGAAACCGAATACCTTGCTGCCTTCGCCCTGATCCGCGTTCCATTCCGGAGCCCATAAGGTTGTTTTATTGTTGTAGCCTTTGTCCGTGTAGTCCTTGGTCTGATCGATCCACTGCTGGATTTTCTCATCTATCACGATCTTGCCATCCTGTACCCAGGGAGCGGACATATTGTTAGAGTACGGACGATACGCATCATCGTAACCGGAAAGCATGAAATAGCCCGCATCTTTCATCTTTGCGGCAACCTCATCAAACTTCGTCCAGTCAGAAAGCTGTGCCTGCACTTCCGTAGGATCGTCTGTGCCAAGCACTTCCTTCGCGATGGAACGCCTGTAAGCGAACAGACCCGGCGTTGCCTGCCAGCTCACTGCTTTGAGCGCGCCGTCAGCGGTCACGATATCCTTTGTATACTGATACTGCTGTGACAGATCACTCTCTGTCAGGCCGATATCATTTACAACATCAAGGGTGTAGTCTGTCTTTGTATACTTGCTCGCATAGTCAGCCTCGATCAGGAATACGTCAATCTTGTCATCATCGGCTGCTGATTCCTGCAGCTGTAAGGTTGAGTCGAGGTTGTTCTGGTAAGCGTTGTTCTCGTTTGCCACTGTCGTGAACTTCACCTCCACGCCATGCGTTTTGGCAAGATCTGCCGCATACTTCTCATAGAGGCCTTTGAACTCGTCATTCCAGACATAAATGTTTACGACTTTTCCCTGCTCCTCGCCGCCAGGAGCCGCTTCCGCGGTTTCTGACTCCGCGCTTCCGGTATCCGCAGGCGCTGCCTCGTCTGCCGGAGCAGAATCAGCCGGAGCCTCTCCGCCGCCATCAGTCGCGCTATCGTCGCCTCCGCAGGCTGTCATGGTTGCCAGCATTGATGATACCAACAAAAGACTTACTAACTTCTTTTTCATCTTGTAATCCTCCTTTTTATTTTGTTGGTGTTACTTGACAGATACACTTTATCATATTTGCCCCTTGAATTATACAAAATCCAAGTACAAAATATCATATTCATGTCCTGTTGAGCAACAAAATTGTTCCAAATGCTCTATCCATGCCAAAATCGGCCGGTTTCGTCTCCGTCCGACGTTTCCAGCACCAGCTGCTTTTCCTTTCTTTGCGGGTGCTTCTTTTCCCCGCGTCTGACCATCTATCCTTTCTTGCTGCATTATCTTCACCTAATTTCCCATTGATGATTCTTTGCCTGCATCCCACAGTAGGCTTTCACTGTCCCAAACAGCTTCCCGCTTTTCCCGATTGGCAAATGGCTTAAAAAATTTATCCAGATAAGCATCCAGCGTTTCAAATTCCGGTTTTCCCGTAACGCCTTTTAATTTATCATAAGAATATTTTAATTCTGATTTCTTATTGTAAAAAGCGTCAAACGACTGTATTTCTCTTTTGACAATTTCACTTACCTCAAAAATCTCTTTTACATTGACTTTTACGCAATGGGACAAAGCATAAACATCAATTACATCCTTTGTTCTCCACTTGTAAACTGCGTCCCCCGAACAAGCGGCTATTTTATCAACTAAAATTTCATTTGCCAAAACACCTTTCACAGCCGCTTCTCCTTGATAATAAATGCGGCTTCCAGAAACAGGCTTTATATCAATGTCCATTAACAATATTTCATCATCTGTCGCTTTCTCCCGTATTGAAATTCCGGCAGACTTCCTATCTCCATAATCTCTGCTTGGAATCGCCTTGTAAAATGCTCCTAACTCTCCTAAAGAACGATTTATCGTATCTGTTAAAACCGACATTGCAGGCGGTATTCCTACCCAGTTTGCGTCTATGTCTTTTGTTGCCCTTTCTATCTTTGTGTACCCGTTTTCTTCTAAGATCAGTTTTGTTATGAAAGCTCCTTTGAAGACAATCGGCGCGTCCGTTTTGGAAATATTGCCTAAAATTTTATACATCAATTTTTCATGTGCATTCATAAAATCATCCTTCAAAAAATTCTACTGCCCATTCCTTTAATTCCTCAAATTTCTGTGAATTAACCTTTATGCCTAACCCCTCAAAACTCTTGTTGTGAGCGTGATAATATCTGCTTAACGCTTCGGCAAGAGCCTGTTCGTCCATATCTTCCTGTTCCAAAAGAATGTCATTGATTGCCTGTGCGGCACTGGAACACAAAATGTTGCCATGCAGGAAAAAATCTATGTTGTCAAAGTTATCGACAATGCGATAATTGATGTTTTCATACTTACCCTTGCTTCTTGCGTAAACATCAATACGGCTTTCCTTTACATATCCCGGAAATAATTGAAGGTACTCCAACGCCGAAACACCCCTCAAAATCACATTCTCCCCTGCCAAAACATTTCGGAACCACGCCCGATTGGATATATATTCCTCACTTGTCTTTGTTTGCATGTCATCACCATCCGCATATTTTTTTCATTATTTTTCGGATCCCTCTATCCGTAATTACTGCAACGGGATTCCGTTTCTCATTTCTCTCGCGGCATTCTTAGGATAGCTTCTCCTTCGTCTCCGTCCGACGTTTCCAGCACCAGCAGGATCCCCCCGTCGAACCTGATCTCCGCCTCATCTTCCACAATCTCGTTGCTGATGCCAAGGCTGCAGAAACCCCTCAGACAGGCATCCGACAGGGGATACAAAAAGCCGGTGAGGCAGAGGTGCCTGACGCAGTCCGTATAGGGAAGGAGGGATACATATTTCCCGAACTGCCGCTCTTTTTTCAGAACAATCCCCGAGCTTATCATGCGGATCCGGTTGCAGGCATCCACCAATTCCATGGGGACTCCCGCCTCCATGCCGATGCCGAGCAGCTCTATGTTCCCTAACACATGATCCAGCCTGTTCCCCGTGCCTCCCAGAATCGTGATTTTCTCCGCGCCGTTCCTTAATGCCATGCGAACGGCAGCCTCTGTGTCCGTATCATCTTTCTGAGAGGGGAGCGGATGCCAGGCGATCCCCTGCTGCCGCCTGAAATAAGCGAGGGTCTCTGCCGTTACAGAATCGAAGTCCCCCGCGGCAGACTGCGGCAGGATATGATTCCGGTAACAAAACTCCAATCCGGAATCCGCCGCAATGATGTTTATTTCACTTGTTTCCCCCTCTGCCTCCTGGAGGAATGCCTGCTTTAGATATGCCACCGCAAACCCGTCGCTGATATTGCCGCCGGATATGATGAAAAAATGCTTCATAACCTTCCCCGTTTCTATCATCCATTGATAATCTTTAAAAAGCTCTCTGCATTTTCTCTGATATCCCCGTGAAAAATGGCGCTCCCCGCAACGATAACATTCGCCCCCGCCTCCATCAGATCTTCCACATTCGTCAAGTTGATGCCGCCGTCCACCTCGATATCGATCCTTAACCCCTGTGACTCGATCAACTGCTTTAAATCCCTTACTTTATTGATCGTGTAGGGAATGAGGCTCTGCCCCGCAAATCCGGGATTGACGGTCATGAGCAAGATCATGTCCGCTTTGGAGAGCAGGCAGGAAACCGCGGAAAGGGGCGTGGCAGGGTTAAGCGCCACGCCCGCTAAGAGTCCTTTTTCTTTGATGGCGGAGACTGTCCGGTCCAAATGCCTGCAGCTCTCCGCATGGACCGTGATCAGATCTGCTCCCGCCTCGGCAAAATCCGCAATGTACCGCCCCGGTTCTTCTATCATCAAATGCACGTCGAACATCCTGTCACTGTACTTCCGGATGGAGCGTATGAGCGGCGGCCCGAACGTGATGCTCGGCACAAACATGCCGTCCATTACATCGATATGCACATACTGCGCCCCCGCCTCGTCTAATTCCTGTATCTGCTCCCCGAGCCTGCCAAAATCAGCGGACAGGATCGACGGCGCCAAGCAATTCATTTTCTTTCCTGTTTTCTTTTCCATATTTCCTCTCATTCTGCCGCTGTCAGGCGGTCTTTCCATAAAGGGGACTTTGTGCGGCAGCACAAATCCCGGATTGAAAATTTCAAATTTCAATTTTCAATTTTCAATCTTCAGCCTCCCTAGCGCGGCAATGCTGCCTAATGCTTTCTCCTGCTGCTCCGCTCTTCATACAAGAGCCTGTAATTTTCATAGCGCAGACGGCTGACTTTCCCTTCCTGTAAGGCCTCTTTGACGCCGCAGTCCGGCTCGCTGATATGGCTGCAGCCTTGAAACCTGCAATAAGGCTCAAAGGCCGCAAATTCTGGATAATAGCCTGACAAAGCTTCTTTCTCCAATCCCGGGATATCCAGGGTGGAAAATCCCGGCGTGTCCATGATGTAGGCGTTTCCGCCGATGGGAATGATCTCGGAATGGCGGGTGGTATGGCGCCCCCGCTCGATTTTCCGGCTGATGCTTCCCGTCTCCATCCGCACATCAGTCTGCAGGCAGTTGATCAGGGAGGATTTCCCCACGCCGGAGGGGCCTGCCACTGCGGTCGTCTTTCCCGCCAGCGCGCCCGACAGTGCCTCAAGACCCCGCCCTTCCTTCGCGCTGACCGCCAGCGTCTCGTAGCCGCAGCCCTGATAGACGTCCGCAAAGCTCCGGAGTTCCTCTTCCGTCACCAGATCGGTCTTATTAAAGCAGATCGCCACCGGAATGTCCTGATACCGCATCATGACCAGGAAACGGTCCAGCAGATGGAAGTTCGGCCGCGGCTTTGCCGCCGCAAAAATGATCATGGCGAGATCCACATTCGCCACCGCTGGCCGGATCAATTCGTTCCGCCTTGGCAGTATCTGCTCCAGATTCCCTTTCTTTTCCGCTTCATCGATCACCGTGATTTCCACATTATCCCCCACAAGGGGCTTTATTTTCTGATTCCGGAAAGCGCCTTTCGCTTTACACTCATATATCCCAGATCCCGCCGCGTGGACATAGTAGAATCCGGCGATCCCTTTTACTATCTTTCCCTGCATACCGCACCCTGCTTATGATTCTTGTGAGAAATTGACCTGTTTTTCCTGTTCTCCGATATCATTCCCCTCCAAATCAAGCCAGGTAATGACTAATTTGCCGCTGCTTTCTAACATGCCGGTCTTTGTGAGGAGCAGCCCCTCACTGCCGAAATCCTCCACCGTTTTTCCGGGCCAGCTTCCCAGCACGCTTCCCGATTTTCCGTAAAGGACGATATCCGCGCCGGAAAGGTTCGACGTGTCCTCCGGCAGCTCTATCCTGACATTGAGCTTGTAGGTCGTCGCCGGTACCACATCTGCCGGCTCCGGCCCGAGGCTGATCGTAATGGTGATGTCTGTCCCTTTCGCCACCTGCTTTCCCGCCGGGATGCTCTGCCCGATGACAATCCCCTCTGCCCGCTCACTGTATTTCGTATCTGTGCTTACCGTAAGGTCCGCGAGCAGCTCCCTTGCCTGATCCTCGGATTTATAAGTGGTCGTGACATCCGGCACCGTCACCAGTTCTTCTCCCTTGCTGATGATCAGCGAGACTTCATCCCCTTCTTTTCCCTGGGTTCCGCCCTCCGGGCTTTGGGAGATCACCCGTCCCGCTTCCACATCTGAGCTGTATTCGTAGTCCTTGCTGAATTTAAACGCATTCTCCTCTAGCGTTCTGATGGCGCGGTCTTCTGTCTCTCCCACCACATCCGGGATCTCAATGCTTTCCTTTCCGCTGCTTAACGTCACCTCAATGGTGGTATGCTTTTCTACTTTCGCATCCGCCTCGGGCTGCTGGCTGACGATCCGATCCTTCTCCACGGTATCGGAATAGGCAGTTCCCGCCTCTTTGATCCCCAGCTCATATCCTTTCAGGATCTCCCTCGCCTCCTCAAAGCTTAATCCCTGCAGATCGGGAACGGGTATTCCCTCCTCCGCAGCATTGCCGCCCTGCTCGGTATCCTTGTCTTTCTCAGGCTGGCTCTCCGTCTCCGCCGCCGTGTCCTTCTCCGCGGGATCCGGCTTCGCGGACTGGAATCCCCCGATCAGGCCGTAGGCGATGTAGGCGATCAGAATGACGATAACCACGCCCGCCGCGATCCCCATAATGGTAATGGCCTTTTCTAACCTGGGATTGATGTCCCCGTCCTCCTCTTCGTCCTCCTCCCCGTATTCCTCTTCGTATTCCCGCTCCTCCTCATAGGAAGCCTTTTGCCGCGGGATCTCTTTCGGCTCATTTTTCAGATATACATTTCCGGTCTGCTTTTTTATCTTTCTGATGTCCTCTTCCCCGATGACTCTCGTTTTATCCTGGCTGTGCGCCGGAGCCATCACCACAAAGTCCTCATTGGGATTGTTTAAGGCCCTGCGCAGGTCCGCTAAGAGCGCCGCCATGGACTCGTATCTGCGGTCCGGGCTTTTCTGCGTGCATTTTAAAATGATCTTTTCTATGCTGATAGGCAGATCCGGCGCGTAAACGCTCGGCAGCACCATCTCTTCCTGCAGGTGCTGGATAGCGACGGAAACCGTCGTGTCCCCGTCAAAGGGCACGCGCCCCGTCACCATCTCGTACATCACGATCCCTAAGGAATAGATATCGCTCTTCCCGTCCACGAAACCATTGCGCGCCTGCTCCGGCGAAGAGTAATGGACGGATCCCATCACATCGGAGCTGATGGTGTTGGAGGAAGCCGCCCTGGCAATGCCAAAGTCCGTCACCTTTACTTTTCCCTCTGTGGAGATCATGATATTCTGGGGTTTGATGTCGCGATGTATGATGTTTTTATTGTGCGCGGCCTCGATGCCCCGTCCCACCTGGATCGCGATGCTGACCGCCTCTTTGTAGGAGAGCTGCCCCTTTTTTTCGATATAGGTCTTTAGCGTGATGCCCTCCACATACTCCATGACGATATAGTGGATGCCGTTCTCACTGCCGACGTCATAGATATTGACAATGTTCGGGTGCTCTAATCCCGCAGCCGCCTGCGCTTCCGAGCGGAACTTCGTCACAAACCCTGTATCCTCAGAAAATTCACTTTTCAAAACTTTGATTGCCACATAACGGCCCAGAGTCAGGTCTTTTGCCTTATACACATCCGACATTCCGCCGGCGCCGATTTTTCCTATGATTTCATAGCGGTCCGCTATGTATGTTCCCTGTATCAACATTCTTTCACCTCATCAGAAAATGGATCTATCAGTACCACTGTAATATTATCCCTGCCGCCGTTGCGGTTCGCGGTCTCCACTAATTTCTGCGCTTTCTCGACAATATCCCTCTGTCCCAGTATGATCCGTTTGATCTCGCTGTCCTCTACCATGTTGGTAAGACCGTCAGAGCACATCAGTATCGTATCTTCCCTGGCCAGCGCGATCTCAAAAAAGTCCACCGCCACCTCCGGAAAGACGCCGACTGCCCGCGTGATGATATTTTTATCGGGGTGATGCCTGGCGGCCCTTTTGTCCATTTCCCCCATCCGCACCATTTCCTCCACCAGCGAATGATCCCTCGTGACCTGGGTGATGCCCGCCTGATTGATCACATAAAGGCGGCTGTCTCCCACATTGGCGGCATAGAGCTTTCCGCCGACGACCGTTGCCGCAACGATGGTGGTTCCCATCCCCGCTTTCGACTCGTCCGCTTCCGCCTCCGCTAACAGCATGGCATTTACTTCCTCCACCGCCTCTTTGATGACTGCTACCGGTTCTGTCTGGGGCAGCGACTGTATCTTTTGCACCATTTTCTCTACCGTGAATCTTGACGCGTATTCCCCTGCCGCGTGGCCGCCCATGCCGTCCGCCACCAGAAAAAGGTTCGGCAGGTTTCCAACGGCAGTCTCCGACGTGTACATATAATCCTGATTCCTTTCACGCCGCTGCCCTGCGCTCGTCATGGAAAACGTCTTCATCCTTTCTTACCCCTACCTTTCTAAATAGCGCTTGCGCAGCTGACCGCAGGCACCGTCAATGTCCCTGCCCATTTCTCTTCTAATAGTAACATTTATCCCGTTTTTTTCAAGTTTATTTTTAAAATCGCGGATGGCCGCGGGATCCGGCTGCACATAGGAGCGCTCCCTGATGGGATTGACAGGGATCAGGTTCACATGGCAGTTCATTCCGCGTATCAGCTCCGCCAGATTTTCCGCGTCCCTTGCCGTGTCGTTCACTCCGGCGAGAAGGCTGTACTCAAAGCTGACTCTCCTCCCGGTCTGTTCAAAATAATAGCGGCAGGCGTCCATCACTTCCCGCAGTCCGTATTTTTTCGCCACAGGCATCAGCTCTGAGCGCTTTTCCTGCGTGGAAGCGTGGAGGGAGACCGCCAGGGTGATCTGCAGCTTCCGCTCTGCCAGCTCGCGGATCTTCGGCGCGATCCCGCAGGTGGAAACGGTTACGTTCCTCTGGCTTAAGTTGGGGCCGTTTTCCTCTGTCAGAAGCTCCAGGAAGCGGAGGAGATTCGCAAAGTTGTCCAGCGGCTCTCCCATTCCCATCACCACCACATGAGAAATCCGCTCTCCGATATCTTTCCCGATCTGATAAACCTGATCTAACATCTCCGAGGGCGCAAGCCCCCGTACCAGGCCGTCTAACGCCGAGGCGCAGAAGCGGCAGCCCATCCGGCAGCCCACCTGGGAGGAAATGCACACGGAATTTCCGTGCCTGTACCTCATCAAGACGCTTTCCACGCGGTTTCCGTCCGGCAGCACAAACAGATATTTCCTTGTGCCGTCCGCTTTTGAGATCTGCACTTGCTCTTTTTTCAGCTCGGTCAGCTCACATGAGGCTTTCAGTTTTTCTCTCAGGGATTTCGGAAGGTTCTTCATTTCGTCAAATGAGCCGACCTGTTTTTTGTGGATCCACTGATAGGCCTGCGCTCCCCGGAACGCTCTCTCCGAAAGCGCTTCCATATAGGCCTTTACTTCCGTCAGACTCATAGACTTGATATCTGTTTTTTCCTCTAACCTACTCTGCATAGTTTCCTCCGACATTTCTCTCAGGCGCAAAAACCCGCCGGGGGAGGGGCAAAAACCTCACCGCGGCTTTAGATCCTCTGGAATTTGGACAAAAAGAATCCGTCCCCCGGGCCGTCCTGCGGAAACAGCTGCCTCATTTCCCGCAGCTGAAACTCCTTGTGATTTTCCAGAAACCAGCGGACGTTTTCTTCGTTTTCCCGCGGATGGACCGTACAGGTGGAATAGATGAGAGTCCCTCCCTTTTTTACATACTGCCAGACGGAATCCAGGATCTGCCTCTGCAGGCGGATCAGCTCCCGCTGCTGCTCTGGAGTGACCTTATATTTGACATCTGTCTTTTTGCGCAGGACGCCGAGTCCCGAGCAGGGCAGGTCGGCGATCAGGATGTCGGCCTTTTCTACGGAAGCGGCGTCAAATCTCGCCGCATCCTGGCATACCGCCTTTATATTGGCAAGCCCATGCCTCGCGATGTTTTCCTCTATCACCGCCACCTTATCCTCCGTCAGATCCCTCGCCTCCACCATGCCCGTCCCCCGCATTTTCTCCGCTAAGTGGATGCTTTTGCCTCCGGGGGCGGCGCAAGCGTCTATCACATACTGATGTTCCTCCGGATCCGCCAGCTCCGCCGCGAGCATAGAGCTGATATCCTGAACGTAAAACAGCCCTTCCTGAAAGGAGGAAAGCGCATTCAGATGATCAAAACCGGATATGGCAAAGGCATAAGTAACCCCCGGGTATTTTTCCATATCCACAGGAACCGCGGCCACCCCTTCCGCCGCAAGACGCTCCCGCAGACCTTCGGGAGTGATTTTTAAAAGATTTGTGCGTATGGTGAGGGGCGCCTCCTGTAAAAATGCCGCCAGCATCTTCCTCGTGCGCGCCTCCCCATAAGACGAAAGCCATTCTTCCACAATCCATTCCGGCATGGAATAGCGGATGGAAAGGGCTTTTGCAAGGTTTTCTTCCTCGGCTGGAAATTCCAAGGACGGCAGGTTTCTGCTGACCGTGCGTAATACCCCGTTGACAAAGCCTTTCAGGGAGGCGAAGCCCTTTCTCTCCGCCAGCTTTACCGCCTCGTTGCACGACGCGGAATCCGGCACCGAATCCATATACTTCATCTGATATACCGCCATCCTTAAAATATTGCGGATGGCAGGCTTCATTTTATTCACTTTGATCTTAGAAAATTGATCGATGATATAATCCAGCTCTATCATGCGCTGGATCGTTCCCTCGGAAAGCCTGGTGATAAAAGCGCGCTCCCGCTTTTCCAGATACTGGTATTTTTCCAGCACGGAGCGCAGCGCCGCATGGCTGTAAGCCCCCTCTTCCGCCACCTCGAGCAGAATGCCAAGCGCCAGCTCCCGCGTGTTTACTCCGTCAGTCATCCCTGTTTCTTCCTCCGAACAGCAGCACCAGGCGCAGAAGCTGCAGAATGGCTGCCGCCGCGCTTGCCACATAGGTCAGGGCTGCCGCTTTCAGCACTTTTTTGGTGGCGGGCAGCTCGCTCTCTCCCAAAATCCCCTGCTGCTCCAGCATCTGAAGCGCCCTGCCCGATGCGTTAAATTCCACCGGAAGGGTCACGAGCTGAAAGAGAACGGCAAAGGAGAAAAACAGTATCCCAAGATTGATCAGGAATGTCCCGGTAGAGCTGGTGAAAAACAGCCCTATGAGGATGAGGGGCCACGCTAGCGCAGAGCCGATGTTTGCCACCGGCACAATCGCTGTGCGCAGGCTCAAAGGGACATATCCCTTGTGGTGCTGGATGGCATGGCCGCACTCATGGGCAGCCACTCCGATGGCCGCCACAGAAACGCTCCCATAAACCGAATCCGAAAGGTTTACCGTCTTCTTTGCCGGATTGTAGTGATCCGTCAGATTGCCGGATACATGGCAGACAGTGACATCGCAGATCCCTGCCGCCCTTAAGATGCGCTCCGCCGCCTGTGCGCCGGTCATGCCGGCCATGCTGCGGTACTGTGAATATTTGTGATAGGTGGAATTTACTCTGGCCGACGCGATCATGCAGATGACCGCTCCAAGGATGACCAGCAGATACGTCGGGTCCCAATAATGGTAATAATAAGGCATCGCTATCCTCCCTTTCCGTTGTTTTTTAGAAATCCTATCCCCGCTTCAGGCAGGTTCCCTCTTTTACGGGGCAGCCGTTCAGGAAATCTTCCGTCCTCATGCGTTTCTTCCCCTCAAGCTGCACTTCCGATAACGCTAAGATCCCCTCGCCCGTCTGCACCCAGATGGCGTCTTTCGCCACCTTTATAACACAGCCCGGCGCCGCATCCGCGGTTTCATCAATGACCCTCGCTTTCCAGATTTTGAGGATTTTATCCCCCATTCTGGTGTAGGCGCTCGGCCAGGGATCCAGTCCGCGGATCAGGCGCTCAATCTCTTCCGCCGGCTTAGACCAGTCGATGCTCCCCATCTCTTTCGTGATCTTTGCCGTGTGGGTCGCCTTGGAAGGATCCTGGGGCGTATACACCGCCGTCCCATTTCCGATCGCTTCCATCGTCTTTACGCAAAGCCGCGCCCCCACCTTAGAGAGGCGCGCAAAGAGGCTTCCCCCTGTCTCGTCCCCGCGGATCGCGACCTCCTCTCTTAAGATCATGTCACCGGTATCTAATCCCTCATCCATGCGCATGGTAGTGACGCCTGTCACCTTATCCCCATGGATGACCGCCCACTGGATCGGCGATGCGCCGCGGTATTTCGGGAGCAGGGAAGCATGGACATTGATGCAGCCGTATGGCGGCATGTCCAAAATCTCCTTGGGTATCATCTGCCCAAAAGCCTCCACAATCATAATATCTGGATGATATTTCCTGAGATATTCTATCGATTCTGTTTCCCGTATCCGCTTCGGCTGATATACCTCGATGCCATGGGCGATGGCGCATGCCTTTACCGGGGTATATTTCAGGGCTTTGCTTCTCCCTGCCGCCTTATCCGGCTGGGAGACAGCCAGCACGACCTCATGCCCCGCCCTTAGGATCTCTTCCAATGTCTCCACCGCAAAATCCGGGGTTCCCATAAAAATCACTCTCATGCCTTACCTCGCCTGTCCCGCCGGACATTTTCTTCCTCTTGATCTTCACGCTCTACCTTATGGATCGGGCCTTCTGCCTTCTCCGTGTACATATGCCCGTCGAGATGGTCCAGCTCATGGCAGACTGCCCGGGCAAGAAGCTCCGTCCCCTCGACCGTGTACTCTTTCATGTTTTCGTCAAAGGCTTTCACCTTTACATAATTGGGCCTTGTCACCCTCGCCGCTTTTCCCGGGAGGCTCAGGCATCCCTCATCTCCGGTCTGCTCGCCGGATGCTTCCAGGATCACGGGATTGATCAAGACCAGCGGTTCTTCCCCCAGGTCAATGACCGCGATCCGCCTCAAGATCCCCACCTGAGGGGCTGCCAGCCCTACCCCGTTTGCTTCATACATGGTTTCAAACATATCGGCGATCAGCTCCTTGATCTTGGGCGTCATCTCCGCAACCGGCCTGCATGTTTTTGTAAGTACCGGATCTCCCTGTATCCGAATCGTTCTAAGCGCCATTGCTTTTCCCTCCATTTCTTCTGTCAAAAACTGTTTACGGGATTAAAGTCAAACTGAACGGCAACGTTTGAAAAGGTGCGGTTATCCCGCATGTATCCCTCCAGCCTGTCTTTCCATTCCACTAAAACCCGGTATTTTTCCGCCTTGATATAAATGACTTTTTTATACACGTCCGCGACCTTCGCGATCCGGGCATCCGACGGCCCTATGGGGAAAGCCTTTTCCCCGCCCGGCTCTTTTGCCGCCTCTATCTCCGCCATCAATGCGGCTGCCGCCGCAGAAGCGTCCTGCTCATTTTTGGATGCGCAGAAGATCACCAGTAAATTCCATACCGGCGGATAACGCAGCATCCTGCGGTATTCCATCTCCTGCCGGTAAAATGCCTCATAGTCCTGGCGGCTCGCCGCGGTGATGCTGTAATGCTCCGGCGTGTAGGTCTGTATGATGACCGTTCCGGGCAGCTCCCCCCTGCCTGCCCGCCCCGCCGCCTGGGTCAGCAGTTCAAACGTCCTCTCAGGCCCGTGGAAATCGCTGACATATAAGGACATATCCGCCGCTAAGACCCCCACTAAGGTCACATTGGGGAAGTCATGCCCCTTGACGATCATCTGGGTCCCGATCAGGATATCCGCCTCCTGGTTGGAAAATGCGGATAAAATCTGCTGATGCCCTTCCTTGCTTTTTGTCGTATCCATATCCATGCGCAGCACCCTCGCCTGGGGAAAGCGCTGTTTTACCACCTCTTCGATCTTCTGAGTGCCTGCCTGAAAACCGCTGATATACTTAGATCCGCAGGACGGGCAGGACGGGGGCATCGGCTCTTCATGGCCGCAGTAATGGCAGACTAGCCTGCCGTTGCCGTGCTGGCTTAAAGATACATCGCAATGCGGACATTTTATCACATGACCGCATGCTCTGCAAGAGACAAAACCTGCCAGGCCCCTACGGTTGATAAAAAGCATTGCCTGCTGGCGCTTTTTCAGCCGGTCCTCTAACTGCTCTGTGAGGCGGCCGCTTAGCATGGAGCGGTTTCCATGGCGCAGCTCTTCCCGGAGGTCAACGATCTCACAGGCGGGAAGGGGTTTTTCCATGACGCGGCGCTTTAGCTCTAGCAGGCGGTATTCCCCGCGCTCTGCCCGATAGTAGCTTTCCACGGAGGGAGTGGCGGAACCTAGCACTACGATGCCGTCAGACATTTTCGCCCGCATGATCGCCGTTTCCCTGGCATGATACCTTGGAACGGCGTCGCTTTTATAGGATGTCTCATGCTCTTCGTCTATCACGATAAGGCCGAGGTCGGGAAAGGGCGTAAACAGCGCAGAGCGCGGCCCTATCACAATGTCGATCTCCCCATTTTCCGCCCGCAGGCACTGGTCATAACGCTCCCCGGGAGAGAGCCTGGAGTTCAGAATGGAAACCCTGTCCCCGAACCGGTTATAAAACCGCATGACCGTCTGGTAGGTCAGGGCTATCTCCGGTATCAGGACGATCGCCTGGCGCCCCTGTTTCCTCACATAGTCGATAAGCTCCATATAGACTTCTGTCTTTCCGCTGCCTGTGACCCCCTTTAACAGATAGGTCTTTCGCATCCCCGCATCGTAGTCGCCTATGATCTCAGAGACGGCCGCTTCCTGTTCTCCGTTCAGCCTTTTATGCTCCCCTGTCCGCGCGAGGTGCTTCACCGGATTGCGGTAGCTTTGCCTGCTGGAAACCGCCGCGACGCCGGAATCTTCCAGCGCCTTTACCACCTTGCCCGTGACATTGAGCTTGTGCGTGATGACCTGGTAATCCAGCTCCCCCTGCGCGAGGAGCGCTTCTAAGAGCCTCGCCCGCGCTACGGAATGCTTCCTCTGATACTCCTCCAGCTTCTTTTTCGCCTCCTCCGGCGCGAGGAGGAGCTTTACGGTTTTCTGCTCGAGTTTCTGTTTCTTCTCCCGGATGGGCAGTACCGTTTTTAAGGCATGGTTCATCGTTCCCCCATAGTTTTTCCGCATCCACGCCGCCAGCGCGATCATCTGGCTTTCTATGGCGACCCCTTTTTCCACGATCCCTGAGATTTCTTTTATCTTATCCACCTCATACTCGGGGCAATCTGTCAATTCTATGACATATCCCCGCATCTTCCGCGAGCCAAAGGGCACGGAAACGAGCATGCCCTCTTTTAGGCCCGCTTTAAGCCTTTCCGGTATCCTGTATTGAAATGTCTTATCTAATTTTTCATGGGAAATATCCACGATGATATTCGCATATTCCGGCATTTTATCCTCCCGGCACCTCATCTGCCCTGCTGTTTCCTAAACGCGCGCTCTGCCAATTCCCGTTCGCTCATGGGATATTTCACGCCGCGGATTTCCTGGTATCCCTCATGCCCCTTTCCCGCCAGTATGATGATATCTCCCGGCCTTGCCTCGCGCACCGCGTATTCTACCGCCTCCCCGCGGTCTGCGATACGGACATACGCGCCTTTCGTCCCCCGTATCCCCTCCTCGATATCGTCTAGGATCTCCTGTGGGTTTTCCCACCTGGGATTATCGGAAGTGAGGATGGATACGTCCGCCAGCCGTCCGGCGGTTTCCCCCATCCGGCTTCTCCTGAGCTTAGATCGGTTGCCGCCGCAGCCGAAAATAAGCACCAGGCGCCCGGGTTCAAATCCCCTGAGCGTGACCAGGAGGTTCCTGAGACTCATTTCATTGTGGGCATAATCTATGAGGAACACATATTCCCTGGAGATCCCCGCATTCTCACAGCGCCCCGGCACGACCTGCCTTTTGAGCGCCCGCGCCATCTGCCAGTTTTTCACGCCGCAGTGGGAGGCGGCGGATATCGCCGCCAGCGCGTTATACACGTTGAACATCCCGGGCAGCTGGAGCTGCACGGTAAAATATTCCCTGCCTCTCCTCACCCGGAAGCTGCTGTATAAGGCGCCCTCCCTCATGGAAAAGGCCGCGTCCTCCGCCATTACATCCGCCTTTCCCGAGATCCCCTCCCGGCTTGAAAACGTTTCTATCCGGCAGGTATGGCCCCTGAGCGCCTTATGGATGTTCGGATCGTCCTGATTGACAATGCCGATGTCACACTTTTGCAATAATCTGCTCTTACAGTAAAGGTACTCCAGAAAAGAGGCGTGTTCTCCCGGGCCGATATGATCCGGCTCAATGTTTAAAAACACGCCGACGGCAAACCATATGCCGGCGATCCGGTCCATTTTGATCCCCTGGGAAGAAACCTCCATGACACAGTATTCACATCCGCTCTCTACCATATCCGCCAGATACCTCTGTATCTCATAGCTCTCCGGCGTTGTGCGGTCGGCGGGGATCGTTTCTTTTCCGGTTTCTATGCAGATCGTCCCTATGATCCCCGTCGGATGCCCCGCCTCCCGCAGGATCCCCGCTGTGAGGAGCGCGGTGGTCGTCTTTCCTTTCGTGCCCGTGATCCCGATCATCTTTAATTTTTTTGCCGGGAAGCCAAAGTAGGCCTGGGAGAGTTCCGCTAACGCCGCCCTCCCATCCCTCACTACGATCACTGCCACGCCGGATTTATGTATCATTTCCCTGAAGCTTCTGCGCCCGTTTTCTGTATAGATGAACGATTCCCCCTCTGCGGAGAGGACGGCAGACTCCTCCACCACGATGGCGGCGGCCCCTCTCCCTATGGCGCTGGACAGATAATCATGGCCGTCGGCTCTTTGCCCTCTTATACAAACAAACAGGGAACCCTGCCTTGCTTTTCCGGAATGGTAACAGATATCCGTTATGAGAAGCTTGAGATTTCCCTGCGCGCTTTTGTATGAAATATGTTCTAACAACCTGTCTAACTGCATGCTTCTTCCTTAGAATACACTTTTTTTATTATATGCCAGATATGCTATTTTTACAAGTTATCCCGCTTTTATTTTATAAAAATGTTAGAACACATATTATCCGCCATTTTACAGATACTTAACACAGACGGGCATCCTGCCCGGCGGATCCGCTGCCGTCGCAGCAGGGAATCGCCCGGCTTTGCCCAAACGGCAGCGCAGGAAACAGCGCGCACAAAACTCAGAAAGGATCACGATCTATGATAGGAAAGGATTTTCTCATTTGCGGGCTTACAGGCTGGTGCATGGAAATACTGTTCACTTCCGCCATCTCCCTCTCAAAACACGACAAGCGGCTGATCGGACAGACCTCTGTCTGGATGTTCCCCATTTACGGCATGGCTTCCGTCATCTCCCCCATCTATAAGCTCATCCGCAAAAAACCCGTGCTGCTGCGGGGCAGCATTTACACCCTGGGGATCTTCTCGTTTGAATACTTAAGCGGCACGCTCCTGAAAAAGCATCAGCTCTGTCCCTGGGATTACAGCGATGCAAAGGCGAACATTGACGGCGTTATCCGCCTGGACTACGCGCCGTTTTGGATGGCGGCGGGCCTGCTGTTTGAGCGCATTCTGATCCGGTCAAAAACTATCTGAAAACAGTTTCTTTTTCCCGCAATATAGCGTAAATAATTTGCCGTCTTGCAAATGTCTGATGATTATTATATGATGGAAAAAATACTTATCAGGCTGCCACATGTAAGGAGGATTATATGCGTCATTTAATGAATCCATTGGACTTCTCTGTCGGCGAATTAGACAAGCTCCTGGATCTTGCCAACGATATCGAGATGTACCCGGAAAAATACGCCCATGCCTGTGAGGGCAAAAAGCTTGCCACCTGCTTTTATGAGCCAAGCACAAGGACGCGGCTGAGTTTTGAAGCCGCCATGTTAAACCTCGGCGGTTCCGTCTTAGGCTTTTCCAGCTCGGATTCCAGCTCCGCCGCTAAGGGAGAGAGCGTCTCCGATACGATACGCGTGATATCCTGTTACGCAGATATCTGTGCCATGCGCCACCCGAAGGAAGGCGCGCCTCTCGTAGCCTCCCAGAGGTCTTTGATCCCCGTCATCAACGCGGGGGACGGCGGGCATGAGCATCCTACGCAGACCCTGACCGATCTGCTCACCATACGGTCTTTGAGCGGCCATTTAAACCATATGACCATCGGCCTCTGCGGCGACTTAAAGTTCGGGCGCACCGTCCACTCCCTGATCAATGCTCTGATACGCTATCCCGGCATCCGCTTCATTCTGATCTCCCCGGAGGAATTAAGGATCCCAAGCTATATCCGGGAAGATGTGCTGAGAGCAAACGGCATTCCCTTTACCGAGATGGAGCGCCTTGAGGATGCGATGCCGGAACTTGACGTCCTCTACATGACCCGTGTGCAAAAGGAGCGTTTCTTCAACGAAGATGATTACATCCGGCTAAAAGATTTCTATGTTCTGACAAAATCCAAAATGGAACTGGCAAAAGAGGAGATGCTCGTGCTCCATCCGCTTCCCCGTGTCAACGAGATTTCCGTGGAAGTGGACGATGACCCAAGAGCCGCCTATTTCAAACAGGTGCAGTACGGCGTCTATGTGCGCATGGCTCTGATATTGACCCTGTTAGAGATCACCGTCGCTTAACGGCCTGCCATTTGCCAGCAAATAGAGAGGGGAGAGCATACATGTTAAATATCAGTGGAATACAGGAAGGCTTCGTATTAGACCATATCCAGCCCGGCATGAGTCTGCAGATCTACCATGATCTGAAATTAGACCGGCTTGACTGCACGGTCGCCATCATCAAAAACGCCAAGAGCAGCAAGATGGGCAAGAAAGACATCTTAAAGGTAGAGTGTCCGGTGGAGGCTCTGGATCTGGACATTTTAGGTTTCATTGACCACAACATCACCGTCAATGTCATTCAGGATAACTGCATCGTCCTGAAAAAGGAGCTGCGCTTGCCCAAGCAGGTGAAAAACGTCATCCGCTGCAAGAATCCGCGCTGCATCACTTCGATCGAACAGGAGCTGGATCAGATTTTCGTGCTGACCGATCCGGACAGAGAAGTTTACCGCTGCAAGTACTGTGAAGAAAAATACAGCAGGAGTTCCAAACGCTAAAGCAGCTTCCATGCCCGGAAACGGGGACGCCGGATTCCGGCATCCCCGCTTTTCTTTTATCATTTTATCTTTTCTTTTTTTATCTTTTTCTTTTTATCTTCTTACGATTGTTAAAACGGCCTGCAGCAGCAATTGCAGAAGATGTTCAGGCAGAGCATGCTAAGGCACCAGCTCCCTGCGCCGGCATATGGCCGCTCGTAGCCGCTGCCCATATCGGCATACCATGCCCCGCCATACTCCAGCTGCTGCAGGAACCGGCGGTATTCCAGATTGCCCGGCTCCATTTCCACCGCCCTCGCCGCCTGTTCCTTTGCGAGAATGTTATTGCCGGCTCCCTGGTTTGCCATCGCGCTGTAATAATACCATCTCGCCCGGCGCTCCCCAAAGGGGATCCCATTCAAGACGTTGAGCGCCTCCGCATAGCAGCGGTTCGCGATATAATTAGCCGCCGCCCGCATCTGCGGAGAATCCGCCTCCCGGCTGCCGCCGTACCGGTATCCCCCTCCGCGCTCATATCCGTAACCGCCCCCGTAGCTGCCGCCTTGCTGCCTTTCCTTCATGATCTGATCATAGGCCTGCTGCACTTCCTTAAACCGCTCCTCCGCCTGCTGCCTGTCCGGGTTATTCACATTGGCGTCAGGATGGTATTTTCTGCTTAACGCACGGTACGCTTTTTTAATTTCTTCATCGGAGGCGCTCCTTGCTATGCCAAGCACCTGATACGGATCCCTCATACATCAACCCTCATACGCATTTTCTTTTTTTCTTTCTCTGCTGTTCTCCGCTTTTTCAGCCGTAAATACTCATACCTGGTCCAAACGCCGGAATACAGGACATTCCGCAGGATATCCGCATGAAGGAGGATCGGAAGCCGCTCAAAGGATTTTGCGCATTCCGCCATCATGCTGGTCAAAAGAAGCCCGCACCAGGAATCGAGATCCTCCCTTTGCTCCCTGCGCATGAGAGTCAGGGGGTTATATGCTCCCTTCTTCATATCCGCCTCATAATCCTCATAGGCGTCCATCAGATAAATGAACTTCCCCAGGTAAAAACCCAGCGTGCGCATCTCCTCCGCCCACTCATCTTCCCTCCAGCAGAAGACCTCCGCGAGCATTTCACCCGTAAGGCCCGCCGCCAGATCCAGGTTGCTCTCCTGACGCTGCTCCGCTTCCCGGGTTTTTTCCATAAACCCCTCTATCGAAAGCGCCTGCCTCGGATACTTTCCCACGATGCGGGCGTAATCCTTTTCCAGCATCCTGGCAAACGCCAGCCTGGCATATGCCCTGTCGTCTCTCCAGTCATCGAGCAGGTTATGATAGGCCAGCAGCAGATTCATGTCCGCCGCATAATCCGTGGCCTCATTGAGCCAGGCGGAGCGTTTCCTCGTGGGGTGGAGCGCGCAGATAAACTCTATGGCCCGATCCTCTAATTCGTACAGGCCGGTAAGAAGGAGGACCAGAAATGTCATATCATAATTTAAGATCATCTGCCCTTTCAGCCCGCAGCTGCCTTTTAACTTCCTGCACAGCCCGCAGTAATATGCCTGATATGTTTTTTTATCCTCCTCTGACAATTCTTTTTGATTGCTATGAATGTAACCAAACACAAAAAAATCTCCTTTATCCGTTCATCAGCTCCTCTTTATAAACTCTGCCTTGCATTTCGGACAGGTGATGCGGATCTTGCCCTTTCCCCTCGGCACACGCACCTTCTGACCGCACTGCGGACATTTATAAATATGGAACATCCTCCTTTGGTAAAGGCGATTTTGAATCTCTTTGCGTTTCTCCGCCATGCGGTATCTCAGATTCAGAAACTTCTGATTCTCACCGGAACGCTTAGAAAAATCTCTGGAGAGCATCCTCCAGAACGTATAGAACAAAAGCGCATATCCCAGCCAGGAGCATATGTCCCAGCCGGAAAGCAGCGATACCATACACAAAACCGCTGCCAGAATCAGGCAGCTCTTGGATAACTCATCTGCCCCATATCTTCCTTGCATAAAACACTGGAATTTTTCCTTCATGACTTTTTATCCTTTCACATTTGCACTTATCGTAAGTCCAAAAAAAAGGAACGTCAATATTCCTATTGTCTTTTAAGAAACATTTAATATTTTTATAAGAATCTCATGGAAAACGTTACTGTTCTGACTGGAAGGCTCATGTCTGGATTTTAAGCAGGACGATAAGCCGGGTTATGTCAGCTGCCTGCGCAGCGAATGATCATCTATCTAGGATGGCTGTCGCCAGCCACCTCAAGCAACCTACCTAAAGCTAGCGGGCCGCGTCATCGCTTTTGTTCGGTCTTGCTTCGGATGGGGTTTACATATGCCCTCCCTGTTGCCAGGGAGGCGGTAGTCTCTTACACTGCCCTTCCAACCTTACCAAAAAAACCGCAGAGGGTTTTCCGGCGGTATATTTCTGTTGCACTATCCTTAGAGTCGCCTCTACCGGACGTTATCCGGCATCCTGCCCTGTGAAGCCCGGACTTTCCTCACCCCGGCAATGCCGGGCCGCGATCATTTGTCCTACTTAAACCGTTCCGCCTTCCATCGGAAAAACTTTCCAGACATCTTCCTGATTACTATACACGCTTTCTTTTCTTTTCGCAAGCCTCTTTTGCCCGCTCCCTCTCCCCGGCCGCCTACACCTGGAAACAGGAGCCTCCGATAAATTCCCGTATGATGGAATTCTGCGCAATGCCGTCGCTTGGCATCGGAAGGAAATAGTCGAGGAATTTCATCAGGCGCTTTGCCTCTAAATATTCCGGGCTGTCCTTGTCAATGGCGAACAGCAATGGTTCCGCATAGGTCTTTAACACGGCCAGCTCATAAATCAATGCCGAATTAAACATGACGTTGGCTTCCTCCTGAAAGGGGAAGATATACTTTTCCTCTCCTCTTCTCACCGAATCCCACATGGCGATGGTTTCTTTGGCGGACGCCCCGCGGGTCCTGGCATCGCGCACGATCCTGCGGAGGATCCTGCCGTCTGTGGTGGGCAGGCAGTTATGTTCGTCGATGTTCAGCTGGGTCAGGGCGCTGATGTAGATCTTGAACTTGCTTTCCGCAGGCAGCGTGTAGGATAAGCGGTCGTTCAGTCCATGGATGCCCTCTATGACAAGCACGTCATCCCGTCCGAGCTGCATCTTTTTATTTCGGTATTCACGCTTGCCCGCTTTGAAATTGAACACCGGGAGATCTACCATCCTGCCCGCTAAAAGCTCCCCCATGTCATGGTTGAACAATTCCACATCTAAGGATTCCAAGCATTCAAAATCATAATTGCCCGCTTCGTCCTTCGGGCAGAACTCCCTGTCCACATAATAATCGTCCAGGGGAAAGGGATGCGGCTTTAGCCCCTTTGCCGCCAGCTGGATGGAGAGCCTGTGGGAAAAGGTGGTTTTGCCGGAGGAGGAGGGGCCCGCGATCATGATGAATTTTTTGTTTTCAGACTTGACAATGCTCTCCGCCAGCTGTCCGATCTTCTCCTCGAACAACGCTTCCTGGGTCAGGATCACCTGCTGCATCTTCCCCCCGGCAATGGCGTCGTTTAAGGCGCCTATGGTGTCTATCTCCAGCATCCTCCCCCATTCCCGGGAAGCTTTCAAGGTATAAAACAGGTTCTTAGGGGGAGAAAATTCCGCCGGCTCCCTTGTGCGCTTGTCGGGGAACAGCAGTACGAATCCGTCTTCATAGGCCTCCAGGCCGTAATAGCGCAGATAGCCCGTAGAGGGCGCCATATAGCCATAAAAATAGTCTATATACTCCTCTAACCGGTAGATGTTCACTCTTGAGCTGCGGCGGTAGCGGAAGAGCTTTTCTTTGTCTTTCATTCCCGCTTTCCGAAACATCTCCACCGCCTCATCGGTGCTGACGCTTTCTTTTTCTATGGGGAGATCCGCTTCCGCCAGACGGTCCATCTCCCGCTTCAGATCCCGCAGCATCTCCTGCCCGACAGGCCTCCGCGCTTCCTCTGCCACCAATTCACAGTAATATCCCTGCCCAATGGAATACAGCACATGAACGGTGACATTTTCCCCGCCCCAGAGATTTTGGACCGCTTTCTGCATCAGGAGAGTCACGCTCCTGCGGTAAGCCCTCCGCCCCGTTTTATCCGCGGTGGTGATCCATTCCAGCACACCGTCTTTTTTTGCCTTTTTCCTCAGCTCCCGCAAGCGGTTATTGTAAAGCGCCAGCACGATATCATCCTGATATTGCGCCTGGTATTCTTTGGCAATCTCCAGAAGCCCTGTTCCCGCCGGATAACTTTTTTCTTCTCCCCGGATGGTCAGCGCAACCATTTTATCTGACATAAAAAAATCCTCCCTCTCTCCATTCCTGTCCTGCCGCGGGCGGTCTTTTCCCCAAAGGGATCCTGCGCGGCAGCAGAAGTCCCGCATCTTGAAGTTCCGTTTTCCGCCGTTCCTCTTTTCATGATTCCGGGTAGAAAGAAAGCGCCTTTTGATTTTGCAGCATGATCTCCTCCACCTGGCGCCGGCGCAGCATAACGGGCGCGGAGGATGGCTGTTTTTTCAGTTCCTCATATATCTTTCCATAGGTATGCCGTTCCCTTTCCAGATATGCGAGCAAAACGGCATTGCGCTGTTCCAGCAGCTTAAGCCCGTACCTGTACCCAAGCTCGCGGAGTCCGCCCTCCGCCCCAAGGCCATGGCTTCCCGCCCCGCAGGAAACACGCATCATGGGATAATACTTGCCGTCCTCAAAGACCATGTCCTCTGTCTCCGTCACATAGCCCTCTGCCTCTAAGTACCGCCTCACCCGCTCTATCTCGGACTGCGGCTGCAAGATCACCTCTTTTGCCGCCTGTGCCGTCTGTTTCCCCGCTTGAAGTATGCGGAGCGCAAGGCCTCCGCCCATGCCCGCGATCAGAATGGATCCCGCTTCTCCCGGCTTAAGTGCCGCAAGGCCGTCGGATAACCGGGTCTCTATGTAATCACCCATGCCAAAATGCGCAATATGCCTGTTTGCCCGCTCTAAAGGCCCCCGGTTGACGTCCATGGCGATCGCCCGTGGGATCCTGCCCTGCTGCAGCAGATAAATGGGGATATACCCGTGATCTGTCCCTATATCCGCGAGGACCGCTCCCCTGCTGACGAGAGAGGCTGCTGTTTTTAACCGGTTCGACATCTTTATCATGCTATTCCAGATAATCCTTTAATTTGCGGCTTCTGCTTGGGTGGCGCAGTTTTCGGAGGGCCTTCGCCTCGATCTGGCGGATGCGCTCACGGGTGACGTTGAACTCTTTGCCCACTTCCTCTAAGGTCCTCGCCCGACCGTCCTCTAAGCCGAAGCGCAGGGTCAGCACCTTCTGTTCCCGCTCTGTCAATGTGCCGAGGACTTCCTCTAGCTGCTCTTTCAGCAGGGTGAATGCCGCCGCGTCGGCGGGTACCGGCACATTGTCGTCCTGGATGAAATCACCTAAATGGCTGTCTTCCTCCTCACCGATGGGCGTTTCCAAGGAAACCGGTTCCTGGGAAATCTTTAAGATCTCCCGCACGCGGTCTACCGGCATGTTCATCTCCTCCGCGATCTCTTCCGGCGTCGGTTCCCGCCCCAGCTCCTGGAGCAGCTGCCTGCTGACGCGGATCAGTTTATTGATCGTCTCCACCATATGGACGGGGATGCGGATGGTCCTCGCCTGGTCTGCGATGGCCCTCGTGATCGCCTGGCGGATCCACCAGGTCGCATAGGTGGAAAACTTATATCCTTTCCGGTAGTCGAACTTTTCCACCGCCTTGATCAGCCCTAAGTTCCCCTCCTGGATCAGGTCAAGGAAGAGCATCCCGCGCCCCACATAGCGTTTTGCGATGGAAACCACCAGACGGAGATTTGCCTCTGCAAGGCGTTTTTTTGCGTCCTGATCCCCTAACTCCATCCGTTTCGCCAGCTCGATTTCCTCCTCCGCGCTCAAAAGAGGCACTTTCCCGATCTCCTTTAAATACATGCGGACCGGATCCTCAATGGAGACGCCGTCAGGAACGGAAAGGTCGATCTTCTCCACCTCGATCTCTTCCTCATCGTCCACTTCCAGGAGGATGTCGTCGTCCACGTCTTCGTCGGTAATCCGCAGCACATCAATGCTGTTTCTTTCCAAAAAGTCTAAAATCTTCTCAAATTTTTCCGCATCCAGCTGCATATCGGAAAAAAAATCACTGATTTCCTGATATTCCAGCATATTTTTTTTCTTTTTTGCCAGATTGAGGAGGTCTTTGAGCCTTTCCTGGAATTTCTCCCTCGCCTCGTCCTGCTCTGACTCCGCCTTGTCGGCAGAATCGGGAACTTCAGCATTTTCCGGCTCTTCCGTTTCCGCGGCACGGACTTCCGGTAATTCCTTTTCGCTTGTTTCTTTCTTTTTTGCCATTTTATTTCATCCTCTCAGGTTTTCTAGTATTTTGTCCTTAATAAACAGAAATATGCAACTTTTCCAATTCTTCAAGGGCGCGCTTGTCAGCTATCATTTTCTGCATTGCCGCCATATCCCCAGGCGCCGCTGCTTTCGCATAGCGCTCCATGCTGTTTTGCTTCACCCGCACAAGGGTTTCTTTCAGGGCTTTTTCAAAGGCGGTTTTCTCCGTTCCGCTGTCTCCTTCTGTCGGACCGCGGCTGATTTTGGCGTTAAAGAGTCCCGCGATCTCCCTTTGTTCTTCCTCATTGGGAAACATACTGACAATCTGCGCCGGATTGACGTTTCCTGACTCCTCAAACTGCCGGAAAAGGATCTCCGCCGCCCTCCTGTAGATCTCCCCGGTAAAATCCTCCGGCGCGAGATAGGCTTTTATTTTTTGGAATAATCCGTCTTTCTCGATCAGCCAGGTCAGCAGCAGCTTCTGGGACTCTCTTATCCCGTCTTCTCTTTTCTGCTTTTCCCGCATTCCCGTTTTTAATTTCTCCCGCGGGAGGACTCCGCCCTGCGCCATTCCGGCCTCCATGCCGTACCGGTTGACGAGCCTGCGCATATCCTCCGCTGCCACTCCGTATGTCCTGGCAAACGCCTCGATATAATTCTCTCTCTCGAGCTTTTCAGAAAACCCGCAGAGCTTTTTTGCCGCTTCCCGTTCAAAGCTTGTCTTGCTTTCCGGATCCGACATGTCATATCCCTGCTCCAAGATGCGGATTTCAAAAAAGAAGCTGTTTTCCGCTGACTCGATCCTCTTTTGGTACTCCGCGGCTCCCAGCGACTTGAGGAACTCATCCGGATCCTTGCAGGGCCGCATGTCGATCACCCTGGCCGTAATCCCCGCTTCTTTCAGAATGGGAATCGCCCGGAGAGCCGCCCGGACTCCCGCCCCGTCGCTGTCATAGGCCAGATAGACCTCTTTGGTATAGCGTTTCAGGAGATTGGCGTGGCCGCTTGTAAGCGCCGTGCCAAGCGATGCCACTGCGTTGTCAAACCCCGCCTGATGCAGCGCGATCACATCCATATAGCCCTCGCAGAGCAGCAGATGGGATCTTCTGGTGGACCTTGCAAGATGCAGGCCGTATAAATTGCGGCTTTTGTCAAAAATGTCCGTCTCCGGCGAATTGAGGTACTTTGGCTCTCCCTCCCCCATGACGCGGCCTCCAAAGCCTATGACCTTGCTGTGGGCATCCATGATGGGGAACATGGCCCTGTTCCAGAATTTATCGTAACCGCCCCGCTGCTCTGTAATGGTCACAAGGCCGCTTTCTTTTAATATCTCGTCCTCATAGCCTCTTTTCTTTAGGTAGCGGTAGAGATCATCGCTGTACTGGTCGGCATAGCCCAATCCGAATTTCTGCATGGCGGCTCCGGTCAGCTCCCTCTTTTTGAAATAGGCGAGGGCGCGCTGCCCCCTTTCGCTGCGGAGAAGCGCGTAAAAATATTTTGCCGCCTCTTTGTTGATCGCCAGCAGCCTTGCCCGCTTGTCCGCTTCCCGGCGCTGGCCGGCCGTGTATTCCTGTCTGGGCAGCGCTATCCCCGCCCGGTCCGCTAAGGCTTCCATCGCCTCTCCAAAGGTGAAATTCTCGTATTCCATCAGAAAAGTAAACACGTTGCCCCCCGCTCCGCAGCCAAAGCAATAATACATCTGCTTGTTCGGCGATACGGAAAAAGAGCCTGTCTTTTCATTGTGAAACGGGCACAGCCCGAAATAGGCGCTTCCTTTCCGCTGCAGCCGCACATATTGGGAGATGACATCCACGATATCATTCCGGGAGCGCACCTCCTCGATCATGTCCTCTGAATAATACGGCATCTTTCGCTCCTTTCACATCACGCTGCCGGCCTGCCCTTTCTGCTTTCTAATATCCGTCTACCTGCCAGGCCTGGGGCAGAAAATATTCACTGAATCTGGCAATGGCATACTGGTCTGTCATGCCGGCGATATAATCGCTGACTACCCGCTCCTCCTCTTCTCCGGATTCCAGCATCCGCAGATATTTTTCCGGCAGATGGCCGATATGCTCCTTATAATAATAAAACAGCTGCTCTAGCATGGCCTTGGCTTTTGTTTCCTCTCCCTTTGCAACGGGGTTGTTATACACATTCTGATACATGAACTTCCGGAGATCCATCATCGCTTCCCTCACCTCGTCGGACATCACAATGTCGTCTTTGTCCCTGCTGCTCATGATAATGTTATGTATCAGCGTATTCAGCCGCTGCCGTGTGGTAAATCCCAGGGTCTTTTTCAGTTCCATGGGTATGTCCTCTTCTGTGAGTACCTGCGCCCGGATGGCGTCATCTATGTCGTGGTTGATGTAGGCGATCTTATCCGAGAACCGCACGATCTTCCCCTCTAGGGTATGGGGAGACATCCGTGTCTGGTGGTTTAAGATGCCGTCCCTGACCTCCCAGGTGAGATTTAAGCCTCTGCCGTCTTTTTCCAATTTTTCCACGGTGCGCACGCTCTGCTCGTTGTGGCGGAAACCGTTCTTGCAGAGCCTGTTCAGCACATGCTCCCCCGCATGGCCGAAAGGCGTATGCCCCAGATCGTGCCCCAAGGCGATGGCTTCCACCAGATCCTCGTTCAGCCGCAGCGCCTTCGCGACCGTCCTTGCGTTCTGGGAGACCTCCAGAGTGTGGGAGAGCCTCGTCCTGTAATGATCCCCCTTGGGGGTCAGAAATACCTGCGTTTTATTTTTCAGCCTGCGGAACGCCTTGCAGTGAAGGATCCTGTCTCTGTCCCTCTGGTACACCGGACGGATATCGCACGGCTCTTCCGGCACGTCCCTGCCCCTGCTGTTCTGGCTTAAAGCGGCGTAGGGGCTTAGGTTTTCCCGCTCCATTCTTTCTATTTCTTCCCTTATCGACATTGGAATCTCCTTTTCAGGCAAATTCAGACAAATTGCCCAAATCGCCGCGCTCTCATTCTACATTCTATACATTCTATTATCATTATTCCGCGCGGACCTGCCATTTCCTTTTTTCTTTTTCCTGTTTTATCGTTTTACCGTCCGGGCATGAGCCGCCGCTCTCCTAAGCAATCCCGCGGCGCCCTGATTCCCGCCCGGAAAAAAGCTGCACAAAAAAAATCCGAAGCTTCCGATCTGCTCCGAATTAAAAGATTGGTTTATCTGTAATGCAGGAGATGGGACTTGAACCCACACGATATTGCTACCACAGGCACCTGAAGCCTGCGCGTCTGCCAATTCCGCCACTCCTGCAGACATCTGCCGCCCCTGAACGGAGAATGCTGATGCGGAAGATGGGACTTGAACCCACACGAGCGCATTGCCCACAAGATCCTTAGTCTTGCTCGTCTGCCAGTTCCGACACTTCCGCAAACCCTCACTTCTCGTGACGACTAATACATCATATCAAAAGATTTTCCCTTTGTCAAGAGCTGTTTTTGATTTTTATCCGGTTCCGGAGGACGCACCGCCCGCACTCATTCAGGCAGGGGCGCGATGCCCGCAGCCGGACGGACGCGCAGGATGCACTCGGTGATGCGCTTCGCG
>CAZAMD010000027.1:0-10144 GCA_964486485.1 uncultured Roseburia sp.
GCAGCGGCTGTTGCTGCCATCACTATGCCGGGCAGCCAATCTTACCGCAAACGAAAAACAGTTTTTTTCATGTTCAAAAGCAAACTGCCAAGTCCTTCTGCTGAGTGAATGCGTTTTGCTCATCTCTATAATTCCATTATATATGAAAATCCCTCTCTATGCTGAAAAAAATCCAACATTAAGAGAGATCATTTCTCAATCAGAAACCGATCCAATGTAAAACAAAAATCATGCCCGCGCATGATCCTCTTCCAGATGACCGTATTCCTTTTTACTTCCTCCGCCTCTCGAGCATTCCTGCCGCAGGAGCATCATGATGCCGAAAACATCCGCGCCCACGAAAGAACCTCCCGGATTGAGAGCCGATACATCTGCGGCAGAAAACGCGCTCTGGGCGGTTTCGATTGCTTTCAGCAAAACAGTCGGGGTAACAGGATTTGAACCTGCGGCCTCACGGCCCCCAGCCGTGCGCGCTACCAAGCTACGCCATACCCCGTAGGCTTATATTATAACACAGTATCTCTAAAATTCAAAGATAAATTTTAAATTTATTTCAGACCGTAGACAAAGCGGCTATTTTATCCCCATCCTTGCGGCAACTTTCTGTCCCTGCCTGATTTCCCGCTCATTGAACGGGAAACGGCTGTCCCTAGATGAGAAAATGATCTGACCGCACACCACTGTCACCGCTACCATGACCAGCAGATAAAGCACGGTAAGAAACCAGTCTCTGCCACCCATGAGCGAATGGCTCACAGCATACCAGATATACGCTATGCCGCAGGGGACATGGATGCAGAAAACCGCGGCAGTTCCCGGGTTATAGAAATGATGAAACCTAATAGAGAAAACCACGCCGTGCATGATTACCTAGAAGCCGCAGCCGAAGATAATCGGAGCCATTCCCAACCATATGGTGCCGGGGAAGAAAATCGGTAGCAGGTAGCATATATATACTATCAACATATTGGTGACCATGTTGGAGACCTGATTGAGGGGGTAGCGCTCATTGCCTTCCCGCATATACCGATTCATGAAATACGGAGCGCCGCCGGGGAAACCACACTCCTCGAACTGATGTATCAAAAGTCCCGCAAAATTAATCAAGGAAACACGCTGCAGAAAAACCATATTGTTCCACCTTACAATCAGCATCACAATAGCCACCGCCGCCGGTATCAGTCCCCAGTAATACCATTTTGTCCACCATTTATCCATGATTATGCTCCTTAACGATTGATTTTTCGTATGAGATATCTTATTTTTATAGGAGACCACATCATAGGGTTGTTGTCAATAGTTTTTTATTTTGGCATGGAAATCAATTTCCAAAAACTTTCTTGTTCCTGTCCTTAAAATCAAAACAATAATTTCCTTTGTACTTACGCGCTATATTCATGAACACAGAAAAGGTGGCAGTTTTCAAAATGATATTATACATTTGCACACAAGAGGCTCTCTGCTTTCGCAAACTCTTCCTCGGTGTAGCCGCAGGAGATAATCTGAGCTTTTGTAAAATCAGCTTTGATCATCCTTTTAAGGGCATTCAGACGTTCCTCTTTGATGCCTTCTTTGATGCCTTCTTTCATACCTTCTTCCATACCTTCTTCATAGCATCTTTCTTTAATAGCCTCCGACCAATTGCACATCGTCTGTATCCTCCCTTCCAGTTCCGTTGTCATTACCATTCCATATTCTTCTGTCAGTACGCGTTTCTTTTCTTCCACACTCGCTTTGAAAAGCAGATTTTCCAGCATGGCGATCAGTATGTTTTGGGAAGCCTTCAGGGGTTCTCTGCTTCTTATATTGATAATAATGCCCTTCATCAGATCTGTCTCATACGGATTCCTCGCATTTCCATAGACGGTATTTCTGCCAAGGCTTATCTCCTCAATGGAATCGCCGTCCTCACCGGCATCCAGACACAGCCAGATGCTTCGGACTTTCTTTAGGCTGTCATAATCGCTGTGGTAGAACTCCGTCTGCTTTTGTGCGGAAATCATCCTTGCAAGATAGAATATGATCCGGTTCTCCAGATGATACCCTAATTTGGCGGGATCGGAAGATCGCTGTGCCTCCAAATTGATCAGAAACTTCATCTCCATTTCCTTATGATATGCGCTAAAACGGATATCAAAGAAAATCTTTCCCTCGCCGGGAATGTTGTCTTCCGTGCCGGATAAGTTCACGCGCCCCATGTTTGAAAACCCTGCGTCCAACGGTCTTGATCCGATTTCAATATCCTCTCCGATACTGGACATAATATCCTCCATGGACCTATCCTTAAATTCCCAAACGGCATATTTTAAAATCCGTGCCAGTATCTGTTTATCCGCAAGCAGATATTTTATGTTTGTATCATAGGCGATGGCGTCATGCGATGCCTCAACCGCCTGCGCCAAATAAGTGTCTGTCATGATTTTCTTTCCTCTGCGTGTAGTTGATGTAGCGGAAGTTTCCAGAAACGCAAAAATCTCTTCTGTACTGATACTATTATACCCGACCTGTGCATGAATATCAATGGATTGCATAAAAGAGATGTGCAAATTGCAAGTTAAAATGTCCACTCGTCAAGCAGGAAAAAGGTTGAAGATGGATCCCATCCGTTCTACGGGGAAAATGGACAGCTATGAAAGCCCGCTGCATATCGTGAGCGCACAGCTTTGCGGTCCCGGACTCACATTTTTCCTGTATTTGCAGCGTTTTTGAACATTGATTTCCGTGTGATAGCAGAATATTTCCTTGTAAAAAAAGAATGGAAATGATAAAATGCCAGAAGAATCTATATGGAACATAGCGAAACGTTAGAAAAAGGTTAGAAAAGGATTTTATTTTGACGGAATTAGAAGCATATTACAACAAATTTAATGAAGAAAAACGGCTGAACAGCCGCCACGGGCAGATGGAATACCTCACTTCTATGCGGTATATCCATAAATATCTGGAAGATATCGCAAAGCGCGCCGGAAAAAAGAAGCATGAGATTAAAATCCTGGATTTAGGCGCCGGCACCGGACGGTACTCGATTCCCCTGGCGGAGGAAGGCTACGATGTCACTGCCGTGGAGCTGGTACGCCACAATCTCGGAAGATTAAAGCAAAAAAGCAGCCTCGTAAAGGCTTATCAGGGCAATGCCGTAAAACTCTCCCGCTTTCCAGAGGACGCCTTTGACATGACACTGCTGTTTGGCCCGATGTATCATCTGCATTCCGAAGAGGAAAAGCTTGCGGCGCTGTCAGAGGCGAAGCGCGTCACAAAGCAGGCCGGCATCCTGCTCGCGGCGTATCTCATGAATGAATTTTGCGTTATCACTTACGCTTTTAAGGAAAAACACATCACAGAAGCCTTAGAATCCGGCATGTTGGACGATAGCTACCACTGTACCCAGGCGGCAAATGCCCTCTATAGTATGGTCCGCCTGGAGGATATGGATTTTTTAAATGAAAAAGCCGGATTAAAACGCCTTCAGGTCATTGCCGCGGACGGCGCCGCGAATTATATGCGCCCGTTTCTAAATGCCCTTTCACAGGAAGAGTTTGCGCATTTTTTAGAGTACCATTTCGCGACCTGCGAGCGCATGGATCTGATGGGAGCCAGCGGACACACGGTGGATATCCTGCAAAAAGCGGATTTTTAAAACAGCCCCGTCTGCGCGAAAGCCTGTATACTTTTCCTCAAAATACATATGATATCCCTGTATCTGAGAGCGGACTGTGACAATCCCGTTACTGTCCGGACAGCGAAGTTTAAGAAAGGCACGGTATTCTTATGGCGTCTTATGTTTCACCGGCGATTGCGGAAAAGTTCGATACGCTGTCTGCAGATCTGCAGAACCTGATTTTGGAACGGAACGTGCAGTTAAATGACATCCACGACTTAATCCGCGTGTTAGAGGAGATTGTAGAAGAAGGGGAAGCCGAATAACGGAGCTTCCCCTGTCCTTGCAGCTGAAAACACATCAATTTTAACTGGCACTGAAAGTTCTCCGCAGCTGGTTTTTATTTCTCCAGAGGAAATGGAACAATTAATTGCCAACTACGAAGCAGGTATTGAACCATGTAATTGGTTTGATGATTATGTAGCAGTGACTGTTTCTAACGAAGGAAGTTATTGCAGAGTTGCATTCATGAAAGTCCTTAAAATTTACCCGGCAGGGGGAAGATATGCTGCTGGCAGCTATTCACTTAGATTATCCGATGGCGATGTTGGAACATTATATACAGGGAGATTTTAATTATGTGTCATGAAATAGATTGGTGTACCATCAAAAAATGTCCTTTTGATGAGCGTAAAAAGCTTGTAACCTATATTGACGAACTCATTGAAATTAAGCATGATTGTGAAAGAGATGGTATCTTGTGTCTTGAAAATCATACGAAATCGGGTACAGATATGTTTGAAAAAGCAGCCGCGTCATTTATCGTGCAGGGCTTGATGCCGGAATTGTGCAGGACAATGCTATATCATTTGATTTTTGCAAGCGAGCTTGATCCGCCTACATATTTAAGACATGTTATTTTTGCAGAATTTGTCCTTATGTTACAACAAGGAGAAACGAGCGATCAGATGATAAAAATGATGCTTCTATCTTATTTAGGCATCGCATGTGCCGATGAATTTTTGAAGTAAATCGTAGGAGCAGAAGTATCATAAGAGAAAACAACACAGCCCCCGCTTAAAGCGGGGGCTGTGTCCTTGAAAAATCGTTCTAAGATGCCCTTTCCCTTAAGAAATAGAAGTCACCTCATATCCTGCGTCAGTCACTGCTTTTTTCAAGGCTTCGGCAGTGACGCTCTCTTCCGTTGTCACCACCGCGTTCTTCCGTTCTAAACTGACCGATACTTCTGTCACGCCCGGCACCTCTTTTAACGCTTTCTCCACTCTTCCCTGGCAGTGTTCACACATCATGCCATCAATGCTTAATGTTATTTTCACGGTTTTAGACTCCTTTCTGTTCTTCTGATTTTCGTTTTTATGAAGTTTCACTGTTTTTAGCCTCAGCGCGTTGCTGACGACACAGACACTGCTCAGACTCATCGCCGCCGCCCCAAACATGGGATTTAGCCGAATCCCCCAGACTGGATAGAGCAGGCCTGCCGCAAGGGGAATCCCAATGCTGTTATAGAAAAACGCCCAGAACAGATTCTGCTTGATGTTGCGGATGACCGCTTTGCTTAACCGGATAGCCCCTACGGCATCCAAGAGGTCATTTTTCATCAATACGATATCCGCGCTCTCTATCGCGACATCCGTCCCCGCGCCGATGGCAATGCCGACGTCTGCCGCCGCGAGGGCCGGCGCATCGTTAATGCCGTCCCCGATCATAGCCACTTTATGTCCCGCCTGTTTTAAGGCGGAAATCTTTTCTTCTTTTTGAGTGGGCAGCACGCCCGCAAACACTTCATCAATGCCAACCTGTTCTTTAATCGCCTGCGCCGTCACTTCATGATCCCCCGTGAGCATGATGACATGAATGCCCTCGTCTTTAAACTGGCTTACCGCTTCTCTGCTGGTCGGCTTCACTACATCCGCCACCGCAATCACGCCGATCAGCTCCTTTTCGTCGGCAAAAAGCAGCGGCGTTTTCCCCTCTTTTGAGAGGTGCAGCAGGCGTGCTTTTATCTCATCAGAAACCGGAATATGTTTTTCCAGCAACAGTTTTTCATTTCCGGCAAAGTATGTTTTTCCGGCAGTTTTTCCCTCGATCCCTTTACCAAAGGACGCCTGAAATTCCGTCACTTTCTCTAAGGGAATCTGATGTTCTTGGCAGTATCCGACAATCGCCTCCGCCAGAGGATGTTCGCTTCCTTTTTCTAAGCTTCCGGCAATGGTAAGCAGCTGTTCCTCCGTCATGCCGCCGCTGCAGAAAATATCCGTGACTGTGGGTGTTCCGTAGGTGATAGTCCCTGTTTTGTCCATCACTACGGTGTCCACAAGATGAGCAGTCTCCAATGCCTCGCCGGATTTGATGAGGATACCGTTTTCAGCGCCTTTTCCTGTCCCCACCATGATCGCCACCGGCGTCGCCAGACCCAGCGCGCAGGGGCAGGAAATCACTAATACGGCTATGGCGCTTGACATGGCGAACTCAAACTCCGCGCCGCTAAGCAGCCATAGGACAAACGTGACAAGGGCGATCCCGATAACGGCCGGCACAAAAATGCCTGAGATGGTATCCGCCAGCCTGGCTATCGGGGCTTTGCTGGAGGAGGCCTCCTCCACTAGCCGGATGATCTGGGCAATGGTTGTGTCGCTGCCCACCTTCGTCGCCCTTGCCCGTATCAGTCCCGCTTTATTGATGGAAGCGGAAATAATTTTGTCTCCCTCCTGCTTCAATACCGGAATGCTCTCTCCCGTAATCGCCGATTCGTCAAAGGAAGATTTCCCCTCCAGAATGACGCCGTCTACCGCCACTGCCTCCCCTGGCTTGATGAGGAACAGATCGCCTTCCGCCACGTCTGCCGCGTCTACGGTCTGCTCTTCTCCTTCCCTGATGACCGTCACCGTCTTAGGCGCAAGCCGCATCAGCCTGGTGATCGCCTCACTCGTCCTGCCCTTAGATTTGGTTTCCAGATATTTTCCTACCGTGATCAGTGTCAGGATCATGCCCGCTGACTCGAAATATAAATCATGGCTGTAATGCATGACCACATCTGTGTCTCCGTAGCCTAAGCCGTAACCGATGCGGTAGATCGCAAAAATGCCATAGACGATAGCCGCGCCTGCTCCCATGGCGATCAGGCTGTCCATGTTCGGGCTTCTTTTCGCCAATGTCTTAAATCCGTTTCGGAAATAGTTCTGATTGACAAAGAGAATCGGCAGCAACAGCAGAAACTGCGTAAACGCGTATGCCGCGGCGTTTTTCTCCCCGTGCAAAAAGTTTCGGGTGAGCGGAGGCATATCCAGCCCCAGCCAGCCGTAAAACATATGTCCCATGGAGACATACATGAGGGGAATCAAAAAAATCACAGAGATGATCAGGCGCTTTTTCATATCGGCGATGCTCTTCTGCTGCATCGCGAGGGCGTCATCCGCGTTTTGCGCATTTCCCTTGCCATTGCCCGCATTCTTTGCGTCTTTTATGAAAGCGCCATAGCCCGCCGCCTCCACCGCTTTTATGATCTGCGCGGGATTTGTTTTTGCTTCATCAAATTCCACCTGCATGGAATTGGTCAGCAGATTTACGGAAACCTGCCTTACCCCTTCCACACCGGCAACGCTTTTTTCCACATGAGCAGAACACGCAGAACAGCTCATGCCTGTCACGTTAAAGGTCGCTTTCACGTTCCTCCCCTCCATTCTCCATCTATTTCATCAGTTTCTTCAGAAGCTCACACAATTCGTCCACCGCCTCTTCTTTCCCCTCGCGGATATCCTCCGAAACGCAGCTTTTGATGTGCCTTGCCAGCAATTCCTTATTGAAACTGTTGAATGCCGCCTGAACCGCCGACACCTGCGTGACAATATCCACGCAGTAGCGGTCCTCCTCCACCATCGCTTTGATCCCCCGCACCTGTCCTTCCATGCGGTTCAGTCTGGAGATCAGATCCTTTTTCTCCGTAATATCCCTCTGTTTGTATTTTTTTATTCCTTCCGGCTCACAATGACTGCAGGACATCTTCCTCACCCGCCTTTCCGTTCATGCGCTTAAGAATGAAATCTCTTTTCCCGCCTGATACCCTATGGGGGTATATAGAATAAAATAGCACAGAAAAAGGAATTTGTCAATCTTCTGCTAAATCCGGTCTTCTGAGCGATCCCTCCTCAAATGTGTATTCCGGCGTCAAGAGCGGGTAGGAGATTTCCTGCTCATAATACCAGGGATCTTCCTCATGCAAAGGATTCTTCAGTACATGAAATTCCTGCGCGGGCATATACCCCTGCGCCAGAAGAAAGGCTTTTCTGCCATCCGCATCCCGGCAGAGATCCACTGCCATGACCACATGACCGGGGCTGCCGCCTCTGATAAACATATCGCCGACGGAAATCTCCTCCAAGGCTATCGTTTGGGAGCTTTGCTCCAGATTCAGGGTGCCGGAATAGGCAAAGACCATCCGCATGAATCTCTGGAAGGATTCATAGCTGCTGTCATTTGATGGCTGCGCCGTCCAGTACAGCTTTGCACCGTCAAAGGCGATCCCATTCCCCCTGCTCCATTCGCTGAAATCCGCCGTAAATCCGCCGCCCATGGCATACCGGATTTTCTCATACTCCTGATGGCTATAATAATATTCCCCATAAACACGCATGACCGAATCCGCGCACTGCTGCAGATCCTCGTTTTCCAGCGGCAACCGGAACACCGCGGTATGCGCGCTCTGATTCCCCTTTTCCGATCCGTCATACAACAGCACGGGACTGCCGTCCTCTTTCAGCGGATACTCCCGCAAAAACGATGCCAGGCTGTCTTTTCCGGCGTCTGTGCGCTCATATCCCGGCGGCACGCGGAAGCGTTCCTGCAAAGTCTCCCCCGCCGGATCGATGAATGTGGCAGCCTGCGGGGGCTTCTCCTCCGTGGCGCTCTGTTCTCCCACAGGCTCCTGTTCTTCCAAAGGAGCCTGTTCTTCCAAAGGAGCCTGTTCTTCCGTTGCCAAAACTTCTTCTTTCTCCGGTACGCGCTCTGCCCGCGCACCGCATCCGCCAAAGAAAATCATGACAGCGGTCATGGCTGCCATGATTTTCATTTTTTTCCTGTATTTCATTCTTCTCCCTTCCGGAACGCTTCCCGCAGCGCGGGATCCAGCCTGCCAGTTCTCTTGCGCGTTTCCTATCTTCCAAGATCATAGCAGTCTTCCCCGGAGGTGTCAATCACTCTGCCGCAAAAGCAATGCGGGAATAAGCCTCTCCCGCTTTCTACGCCAGCGCTTTTCCCAATGCCATACAGGCCGCAATCGCCTCATCGTCCGGCGCTTCGTGCGCAATCACGCCCTCTCCCGTCACGATCACAGCTCCGGCCTCTTTCATGCGCTCTTCCCAGTCGCGCATCCACTGACCGTCTCCCCAGCCATACGAGCCGAAAAGCCCAATCTTTTTGCCCCTCGCAAATCCCTCTACCTCAGAGACAAAAGGCTCCATTTCGCTTTCCTCCAGCACTTCTGCCCCCATCGCCGGACAGCCCAGCGCAAACGCCTCCGCAGCTTTTAAATCCTCGATGGAAACCGCGGAAACCGGAAGCACCGCGGCTTCTTTTCCCGCCTCCTTGATCCCGTCGCCGACAGCATTTGCCATCGCCTCCGTGTTTCCGCTCTGTGACCAGTATGCTACGATTATCTGACTCATGTTTCTTCCTTTCCGGTACCCTTGGCACCTGCCTTTCTTTATTTTTCTTTTTGGAGCGCTTTACTTATGAGAGTCCCCCATCGGAAAAGTCCGATTTCCGGCACTCATCCGGCTTGCGGCGCTCCCGCACAAGCTCCATAATCTCCGCACCCGAAAAAATCAGGCGAATGGTTTCTTCCTTCGCCGCATTGTAGCTGGCAAAGGTTTTTTTCGCTTTCGCCACATCTCCATAAACTTTCCAGTAACCGCTGTACAGATAGTTTTTTCCCTCATTACGGATAAATCCCAATACATCTTCTACAGGGTAACCCAGGAGCAGGCCCAGTTCATGTGGAAAAGACTGCCGGTCTGACATATATTTTTGATAGCGGGCACACAAATTTTCAAAAATGCCGACAAGGCGCAAGGTCTGATATCCAAACATCCACATCGTATTCCTGACTTTTTTCCGCTCTAAACAAGCGAGCAATTCCCTTTCGCGGAACAAAAGCATCGTAATGCGATCCGGCGTCTGATAGAGTGTATGTACAGTAATGTCTGTATTGTGGAACAAATCCTCCACCTCCTGCCGCCGATCTCCTGTGACCGTCAAGAGGTTGGAAGGTTTGATTCCCATAAGAAGCGGAGCACACTGAAGTGCCAGTTGAGTCTTTAATTCTTTTTTATCCATCTTCCCCACAATCTCCAAGACTTCCCTGCTCATGGCCATCTCCTGTTTTAAGTTAGTTTTAGCTAACCCCTAGTGTAAACAATGGATGCCGCGCTTCGCGAGACACCCTTATGCAGAAAAGGCGGGTGCGGAACACTCACTTCCTTTTCTGATAGTTAGTTTATACTAACTTTTGTTATTTGTCAATAACTTTTT
>CAZAMD010000027.1:10244-30163 GCA_964486485.1 uncultured Roseburia sp.
TTTCACTCTTTTTCCGCGCTTACGGGTTTCTTTTTGGCAAAGCCGCGCCGGTATGCCACGATCGTGAGGGCTGCCGCCAGAAGAACCGCCATATAGTCCGTTACCGGCTGTGCCATCACCAGCATCCTCGGCGTGTCAAAGATTTTATGAAACGCAAACAATACCGGAAGATATATCAGTCCCTGGCGGCTGACCGAAAGCAGCAGGGAGGGAAGCGCCGCTCCCATCGCCTGGATCGTGTTCACCAGAACAAAGAGTATCCCCAGCACGGGACCGGAGAGGATCAGCGTGCGCGCAAACTGCATACCATATTCATAGGCATCCGGATCCTCTAAAAACGCGCGCACCATCGGGCCTGCCCCGGCATAGCAGATGACCGTCATGACCGCGCTTAAAATGATCGCCAAGACGAGGGAAAATTTCAGCACCCCAAGGAAGCGCGTCCGGTTCCCCGCGCCGTAGCAGTAGCCCAGCAGCGGCTGCAGACCGGTTCCCACTCCGATCAAAAGCATCACTACCACCATGTTGACTTTCATGGCAACCCCCAGTCCTGCCACTGCCATATCCCCATGGCTCGCCATCAGATTGTTTACGACGATATTCGACACGCTCATCAAAATACTGTTAAAAGATGCCGGTATGCCAATTCCCAGCACGCCCGCGGCAATCCCGCCTGCCGCCGCAAAGTTCCTGGGATGAATGGAGAGTATGGATCTGCCGGACATGAAATGGGCGATGTAAAAAACAGCCCCCACAACATTTCCTATCACGGTCGCCACCGCTGCGCCTACCACATTCCAGCCGAATCCCAAAATCATGATCGGGTCTAAGATGATGTTGGCTATATTGCCGAGGATCATGCCCATCATGGCTTTATTTGCCTTGCCCTCCGCACGGATAATATTGCTGAAACTGTTGCCTATGATCAAAAAAGGCACGCCCACGGAAAGTATCATCAGATATTGCTTTACATACTCATAGGTATCCGCGCTTGCGCCCACGAGTCTGCACAGAGGGTCTATCGCCGCCCAGATAAATACCATTCCAAGAATCCCCACGGCCGTACCCGTCCAAAAGCAGAACGAGGAGGCTTTTTTCGCCATATCCCCTTTTCCCTCTCCCAGCATACGGGAAATAAACGAAGTCCCGCCCACGCCAAAAAGTATGCCGATCGCCATAAAAATCAAAAATGCCGGCGTCGCTAGGGAAACCGCTGCCACCATATACGCATCCTTTGTCTGGGCAATGAAAAACGTGTCTGCCAGATTGTATACCAGCACCATGATCATGCTGATGACAGACGGTATGATATTTAAAAATACCGCCTTTGGTATCGGCGCGTCCCGAAAGATCTCTGTCGTCCTATCTGCCTGCTGATTCATAGCCATTCCTTCCTCTCCTCTTTCTGTAAGCTTCAGGGAATGTCCCCTGCCGGAAACATTCCCCGAATGTGATGTATCTGTGCTTTTTATCATCACGGTTCACCGCGGATAAGTAGCTGCCCTATCCGCTCCTGCTCATAATGCTATCCCGCAGCCTTTCATCAATTCTCTGGCGGAATCCAGGGAATCCACGCCGTGCAGATTCTTAATCGGCGCAAACTCCTTTGCTCTGTCCACCTCATACGGCAGACAGTCTGTCATCATGTGAACCATATCCAGTACCAGATTCTCGAATTTGTAGCCGTTTGGCTTTTCCGGCTTTATCAGATTTCCGTCTACATCCATGTAAGGTATCTTCTTTTCTACCACATGCACCGGCAGCCTGTCATTCACGATCTGCTCTAATTTCTTCTCGGAAAACAGATAGTTCAGGATAACGCCAAAACCATAGAGCAGATCCCCGTTCTCTTTTCTCGCGGCGGCCATCTCCTCCGTCATTTCGTAATATTCCACGATCGACGGCTTGCCGTCTTCCGTACACAGCACTCCCACTTTTTCATCCGGCGCCGCTTTGCGGACGACTTTCGCGCCGCTTTCCCTGCCATACGCAATGGTCGCTCCCACGAATACCGGATCCGCGATCCGCTGCAGGCAGTTGTCCACCGCAAAAACGTTGAGCCATTCAACGCCCCGCTTCCTGATATCGGAAAGCAATCCCGCGCTCACCATAGAGGCAAACCAGCCGCCGTTCCCGTTGGGGGACATGGCGACATTGGTCTTGCTCTCCATGTAGACTCTGCCCTCATAGTCACAGGCGGGAGCCATCTCCTGCACAAAGAAGCGGATATCCTCTTTGGGATAGCCAAAATACCCGTGTTCTTCAAAAAACGCCGCCGTATCCCGGTGGTTGATATTACTGGTCATGATATAAAGCGGAACGGATACCCCCGCTTCCCCCGTCACGTCCATCAGGTTGCGCAGCAGCTGCTCAAACAGGTAAAGCTCCCTGGTAATGCCGATGTTTAAAGTCCCTTTCGGCTTATCCAATCCAAGGCGTGTTCCCTGTCCCCCGGCGAGGAGTACCGCCGCTACCTTTCCCGCCCGGATCGCTTCCATTCCGGTTTTCTTGAACTCTTCCCGGCGGGATGCGATCTCCGCCAGCTCCACCGCCTCAAGGGGGGCAAACACCCCCCGCTGGCTGCCGGCTTCCCTCTTTCCTATATGCTCGAGTACGGACCAGTCAACCTTTGCGAGATTTTGTTCGAGAATCTCCCTTTCCCGCGGCGTACACGCTTCCATGGCTGCTCTTAGGTAAATCTGATTTCTGTCCTCTAAAATATTCACTTTGCGTCCCCTTTCTCCCGTCTCTTATTTGCGCTCGATCGATATCCCCTGCAGGATCTCTCCGTCCCCTTTCTGATATTCGATGCGCACTCTGTCCTCCACATTTAAAATGGTTGCGATCGGATATTCTTTTCCATTTATTATATAATATACCGCTCCATCTTGCAAACGGATAAAATAACAGGTATCTCCCTCGATGACCGCGGAACGGATCTCTGCGATCCTGCCCGTCACTTCCGCTTTTTCCTCCAGGTCGCCCTCCGGCATTTGTGACAGCCCGTTTTTACGAAGCTGCGCCGCGTAATTCTCCTGGCATTCCTCCACGGTATTTCCCACTGCTACGATCTGATACTGGCTGACATTCACCATCGCGTACATCTTCACTAGCTGGGAAGCATCTTTTAATGCCATGAAATAGGTAGGTTCTCCTCCGATATTTAACAAGATCGGAAACGTGGACTGGTAGTTGTACTGCTGCACCGCTCCCTGCGCTGATTTCATGCCGGAAGATTCATTGGCTCCGGCGCATACATAATAACGTACCGCTTTCGTCCGCTGATTGACCAGTACAAATCCTAAGTTACTCTCATCTCCTCCTACAGAAGTGATTCCTGTGTAGAGCCATACATCGTCATTCATTGCGATATAGTTGTATCCGCTGGTGGTTTTGGTACATCCGCTCTGTCCCAAGATGGAGTTCCAGAAACCGTTTTGATAGAGCCCGTAATAGTCGTACTGCTCCATGATCAGCCCGGCGCTGCAGACACGGTCCACCCAGTTGGGTATGTCCGCAATATCATAATACTGGCATTCCCCTGTCACCGCATTGACCAGCACGGCTCCCTTTACATCGGTCCCCCCGAACAGGCCGATGGTCTTGTTGACCACAGTAGCGCACCAGTAAGGCACGCCGTCGTCGTTCACTTCAAAATTGATGTTATAGAACATTTTGGTGGGATAGCGGAAACGCAGATACCGGTGGATGTTCCGGTTGAGCGGTTCCGACGGAGAGTATTTCATCCCCTCCTCAAGGCGCTGCACCTTTACCTCCTGCGTCGCCATATCAATCAAAAGATATGCCGGTATGCCATTGCTCCTGTTCTTAAACCACTTGATGATATCTCCATAGTTCAGATAGGTGGCGCGCACTGGTATATCCTGATAATTGATCTGCACCGATTCGTTGTCCACCTCAAACTGGGACACCAGGTCGGAGAGTTCTCCCATTTTTTTATTGGCGAGGGTATTGGCGGAAATCTCGTCTAACATGGGGATCTGATCCCACCTGACTTCCTCCACCTCCTTAGCAAAATCGCCCTGCTCCACCGGCAGCAGGGATGCATAATCCTTCGCGCGGAAAAATACGCTCCCCGCGATCCCGCCCACGACACTGACCACGAACAAAAGCCCCGCGATCGCGACTGGGACCGTGCATTTTTTCAGCAGATGGCGGATAAAATCCTTAAAGCTCACCGCCCGGACGCCCGATACCAGAAGGCTGCATCCGCAATAGATGGCGCAGAGCAGATAGACAAACGTGTAAAATTCTCCCGAATGGATATTGAATGCCGGAATCTCCACATAAAAATATGCCAATCCGAATACTGCTGTTAGAATAAGACTTATGAGCATGATACCCCTCCCCCTTTTATAAAATTACCATTCTTTTATAATCTAACATTCCTGTTTTTTCCTGTCAACCGCCGGAGAAAAACATTCTGAGCGGAGTATTTTATACTTTTCCTTTTTTGTTATTGACTTTTTCCGCATTTAGAGCATAATTATTGATTGAACTGAACTATCGCACTGAAACAACAATGAACAACATTTTTTGCAACTGACGGAGGTTTCATCATATGAAGAAATTCCTTGCTTTTAGTACCTGCCTGATCGCCGGCCTTTCATGCGGCCCGTGTTCTGTCCTGGCTGCCGGCTCCGAGAGTCCCGCCGCAAAAATCCCGCTCTGGTTTTGCGTGCCGTTTGCCGGATTATTACTGTGCATCGCTGTTTTCCCCTTGGTAAAGGCGGAATGGTGGGAGAAGCATCAGCCGCTGGCGGTCGCTTTCTGGTCCCTTTTATTCATCATTCCCTTCGCGGTGAAATACGGGACCGGGACTGCCGCAGAGATGGTGCTGGAATGCATCTTAAATGACTATCTGACGTTTATCGCCCTTTTGTTCGGGCTGTTCTGCGTCTCCGGCAACATTACTCTGGAGGGGGATCTGGCAGGCTCTCCGAGAATAAACGTCCTCTTTCTCATCATCGGCACGCTTCTCTCGAGCTGCATCGGCACGACAGGCTCTAGCATGCTGATGGTGCGCCCCATCATTAAAATGAACTCCTGGCGCAGACGGAAAAGCCACATTATGGTGTTTTTCATTTTTTTGATCTCCAATATCGGCGGCTGTCTCACCCCTATCGGCGATCCTCCGCTTTTGGTGGGATTTATGCGCGGCATCCCCTTTTTTTGGAGCCTCCATTTACTGCCCATGCTTCTGGTCAATATGCTTGTGCTGCTTACGGTTTTTTATTTCATTGACAAGCACAATTACCGCCGGGATATCGCAGAGGGAATGCGGCCGGACATCAGCAGTCCGGGCACAACCCTGCGCCTGGAGGGGATCCACAATGTTCTTTTCCTGATCATGATCATTGCGGCCGTCATTTTAAGCGGTTTCCTCTCAGGGCTTCCCCTTTTTCTGGACGGAGACGGCAAGGTCCGCGGCATCTCTTTTGGAGAGGCCGTCCTCGGCTTTCCGTCCATCATTGAAATCGCCCTCATCCTGCTGGCAGCGTTTTTATCTTTCCGCACTTCCAGCCCGCAGAACCGTGTCAAAAACCATTTTACCTGGGGCGCGATCCGGGAAGTCGCTATATTGTTTGCAGGTATTTTCATCACAATGCAGCCGGCTTTGATGATTTTAAAGGCTGCCGGTCCAGAGCTTGGCATTTCCGGCCCCGCCCAGATGTTCTGGGCTGCCGGGCTTCTTTCCAGTTTTCTGGATAATACGCCGACTTACCTGGTCTTTTTAACGACTGCCGGTTCTTTGGGCTTTACAGATGGGATTTCCACCAGCGTCGGCATCATTCCGGCGCAGATTCTGACCGCCATTTCCTGCGGCGCTGTCTTTATGGGAGCGAATACTTATATCGGAAACGCGCCAAACTTTATGGTGAAATCCATATCAGATGAGAACGGCATTCGGATGCCATCCTTTTTCGGGTACCTCCTGCGGTCGTTTGCATTCCTGATACCCGTGTTCGTACTGGATACGCTATTATTTTTCTTATAGGAAAGGGGAACTACGATGGAAACCAATCAAGAAAAATGCTTAGAGCTGGCAAGGCGGATTTATGAACTGGACTCAGATGTGTATCAGTTATCCGGCTCCCTGCTCGGCCGTACCTTTAACGGTGATAAGGAGCGGAACATCTCAACCCTTGCGGCATTGATCTACACGCATCCGCAGGGCCATGTCCTGCGCAGCGAGATCGCCCTGATCGGCAATATGGCGCGCACAATCAGCAGCAAGGCTGACCGCAGCCGCATGATGAGAAGATACAATGACATTTTACAGGAAATCGAGCATCTCCCGTCGGCTTTCGGCTCTGTGGACATCGTGGACGATCAGCTCGCGGCTTTGAATATTTCCAACCCGAACCGTCCGAAGACAGAAAACGACCACCTGATCATCTGCATCGGAAGGACGCACGGCAGCGCCGGTACGGATATCGGATTCGCCCTGGCTGACGCTTTAAAGATCAACTACTATGACATGGAGATTTTCAATATGGTGCTGGATCGCTTGGATGCGGAAAAAGATTCTTTTAATGACAGGGAGAACTTCTCCACAAACTTAGAACACGCCATCCCCAGCGCTCCCCCAAAAAGCCATCCCAGTGATTTCAGCCGCTACCACGGACTTCCGAAAAAGGACGCGATTTTCTTTAATCAGAGCGACCTGATCTTAGATATGGCAAAGAAAGAGGACTTCATTGTCATGGGGCGGTGCGCGGATGTGATTTTGGCTAACAACCGCATTCCCCATATCAGCATTTTCATCACGGCCCCTTTCCAGCAGCGCGTCCACCGCATGATGGAAGTAAACCACTTGGAGTACAAAGAAACCTGTCGGCTTTTAAAGCAGTTAGACCGCAAGCACGAACGTTACTACCGCTTCTACACAGGGCGGAAATGGGGCGACGCGGTCAATTACGATTTCTGCATCAACAGCGCCTGCTATGGCATTAAGGAGTCGGTGGAGCTGATCCAGCGCATGATCGACAAATATCCGGCAAAGCGTTGAATGCCAGCCGCCGGAGTTTCCCGGATCATCAACAGGCTGCGGCGTACCGCCGCAGCCTGTTTCATACGAGCTTCATTTCCAGCCATCTGCCGCTGTGGTAACGTATCACAAACATCAGGGAGCGGAAGGCCCAGTCCACATACATTCCCAGCCAGACGCCAAGGACGCCAAGCCCCAGCGTCCCCGCGAAGAAATAGCTGCTTGCCACCCGGAACACCCACATGGAAAACACGCTGACTTTCATCGTAAATTGCGCGTCTCCCGCGGCGCGCAGGCTGTTTGGCAGGGCAAAGCTCAGCGGCCATATCAGAGATGCCATGAGCGCAAAGGAAACAAGGAGCTGCACGGTCATGCCCTCTGCCTCCGGGGAAAGGGAAAAGCAGGCTGCCAGCCACCGGGCTGTCACGAGCAAGAGGAGATTCATCCCGCAGATACCCGCGTAGGCTATTTTCATCAGTTTCCGGCAGTAGTCCTTTGCCTGCTGCTTTTCTCCCGCGCCGATGCAGCGGCCGATCACAGTTACCATGGCAAGGCCGATGGCATTGCCCGGTATATTGGCAAAACCGGCGGCATTGCTTGCCACCGCGTTTGCGGCAATGGCAGCTGTCCCAAAACCGGCGACTAAGCTTGCCACCAGAAGCTTCCCTATCTGGAACATCCCATTCTCTATCCCGCTGGGAAGCCCGATTTTTAAGATTTTTCCAATGACGTCTCTCTGCGGCCTCATGCAGCCCGGTGTGAGAATGCAGAGAGGATTGTCCTTTTTGCTCAATAGCACCGCCATGACGGCAGCCGCAAGGAATCTGGAGGCCAGTGTGGCCAGCGCCGCGCCGAATACGCCAAGTCCCATGCCAAAAATCAAGACGGCGTTTCCGCCGATGTTCGTCACGTTCATCACAAGGCTGGTGTACATGCTGATCTTACTATTTCCCATGCACCGGAACAGTGCCGCGCCCGCGTTATAAATCCCCAGAAACGGGTAAGAAACCGCTGATATGATGAAATAAATCTCTGCGTCTTTCATGACCTCCGCATCAATCTGCCCAAAAATGGCTCTCAGCAGAAAGCTGTGGGCAAACAGGACAAGCAGCATCACGATCCCGGAAGTGACAGACATGATCAGCATCAGCTGCCCCGCGGAAAGCCTTGCCCGCTCCGGCATCTTCTTGCCGAGATACTGGCTGCATACGACAGCTCCCCCCGTTGCCAGCGCCGATAAGATCTGTATCAAAAGCACGCTGATGCTGTCAACCAGAGAAACTCCCGATACGGCCGCTTCCCCGCAGGAGGACACCATCAGCGTATCAAACAGCCCAATGCTGATCGCCAGTGTCTGCTCCGCCACCAAGGGTATGATCAATTTGCGCAAGTCTTCCTTCGTAAATAATAGCTGCTTCATGCTTCCTCATTTCTCCTGCCCGAACAAAAAGAACCGCCGCACGAGAGAATGCAAGCGCAGGATATCGCATGACACGCTTTGCCAGGCGCGTTACCCTGCATGGAAGCTCTTCGTGCGGCAGCCTCTGTCCCTGTTCCCTCAGATCTATGCCAGCGCTGCTGTAATGATCGCCATAGAGTATACCTCAGCCGCGTTGCAGCCGCGGGACAAGTCATTGATCGGCGCGTTTAAACCGAGCAAGATCGGTCCGTATGCCTCAAAGTTACCCAGACGCTGCGCGATCTTGTAGCCGATATTTCCAGAATTGAGATCCGGAAAAATAAAGGTGTTCGCATGTCCTCCCACCTCATTGCCCGGACACTTAGTGCGGGCCACGCGGGGAGATACCGCCGCATCAAACTGCAGCTCTCCGGCTATCGGAAGCTCCGGGTACTTTGCCGCCGCTTTCTCCGCCGCGCGGCGAACCCTGTCCACATCCTCGCCCTTGCCGGAACCAAGCGTAGAATAACTTAAGAATGCCACCTTGGGATCTACGCCGAAGATTTTCGCGCAGGCTGCGGTCTCCCCCGCGATCTCCACCAGCTCATCCTCTGTCGGGCGGATATTGATGGAGCAGTCGCCCATGGCGAGGACCTCGTTCTCTCCGGTAGCCGCCGGACGTACCATGATAAAGCAGGAGGATACGATCGTATTGCCCGGCTTGGTCTTGATCAGCTGCAGCGCGGGGCGCACCGTGTCCGCAGTCGTGTAGGTCGCGCCGCCAAGAAGCGCATCCGCGACTCCCATCTTTACCAGCATGGTTCCAAAATAATTTGCCTGTGAAAGGGTCTTCTTTGCCTCTTCCGGAGTGACGCCTTTTCCCTTGCGCAGCTCACAGAACATTTCAATCATCTCGTCCATTCTTTCGTAGTCGGCAGGATCGATGATCTCCGCACCGCGGATATTAAAGGCTGCCTCCTCCGCCGCCGCCGCGATTTCGTCCGCGTTTCCGACTAAGATCGGATGAAGGAACGTACCGGCCAGCAGACGGGAAGCCGCTTCTAAGATCCGCGGATCGTTTCCCTCTGAAAAAACAATTTTTTTCGGGTCCTTTTTCAGGATGTTGATTAACTGTCCAAATCCAAACATTTTTTTCCCTCTCTTTTTTGATAGTATATACTCTTCCACTGACGTATATCATACTTTTATTATATATCAGTTTCCGGGAATTTCAATGTTTGTATTCAAATAAATGCAGTTTTATGTTTTCCTCTCCCTTGGCGGTCCGTCTATGAAGCGTCTGGAAAAAAACAGGATGCAGACGCTGAGCACCGCTAAGAGGTTTTCCAGCGCTGAGGTTTCATGCACGATCATATAGCGGGAAACAAAAAACACCAGCACTTCAATCACTTCTTTCGGGTCAGGCTTGCAGAGCATTTTGACAAACTCTATCCCGATCACAATGTTCAATACGCTCTCCAGAAATCCAAGGAATGCCCCTTTCTGCAGACGGTCACCCCAATACATGAAAAATTCCGGCACAAGCGCGACTCCCCCGACAATGATCGCGCAGATGATCACGCCTGCCATCACAAGCTCCACCGCTTCCCCCAGTTTATATAGCCGTTTTCTAATTCGCTCCAACACTGTCTTCTCCTCATATCATAGAGTCATGCCCGCCCTCTGCCGATTCTGCGGGAGAGGCCATGCTGTTTCAGGTGCCGCGGACCGATTCCTCCCCCCGCGGCGCAGGGAGCGGCAGGATCTTTTAAAAAAGCCAGACAGTCTGTCCGCACTGCCTGGCAATCCATTCTCTTTTTTACCGAGCATCGCCCTTCGACCCCAAACCCCAGACGTTACCTTTACAGCCAGCTCAGTCCAGGCGCCCTCACGGCACACAAGAGCTTTTACTTAGGGCTGCTCCATTCCTGACCTGACCCGGTTCATAAATTCCTGTTGCGTAAGACCCAGACGTCAGTGCCGCTTATAAAGGGCTGCTCCACAACTTGAAAGCCTCTGTTTGATATCACCCCAGCTGTAGCGGATTGCTGGTACAGGGTACCGCTGACCCCCCGGCTGCTCGGATAACTTAGTATAGCCTATCCGACTCAGAATTGTCAACACCTTGCGATGGATTTGCCCTCTTTTTTTCCCGCAATTCACGGAAAAATCCAGACAGCATGGCGGAGCATTCCTGCTCCAAAACCCCTGTTTCAATTTCTACCTGATGATTGAATTTTTCCATCTGGAGCAGGTTCAGCACGGAGCCCGCACACCCCGCTTTGGGATTCCTGCTGCCGATCACCACTTTTTTCATGCGGCTTTGGACGATCGCTCCCGCGCACATCTGGCAGGGCTCCAGCGTCACATACATGGTGCAGTCCTCCAGCCGCCAGTCCCCCGTTTTTTTGCTTGCTTTTTTGATGGCGGCAAGTTCTGCGTGCGCGAGGGTGTTTCCTTCCGTATTCCTCCGGTTGTAGCCTCTTGCTATGATTTTATCCTCCCGCACGATCACGCAGCCGATGGGGACTTCCTCTAAGGCGCACGCTTTCTCCGCCTGCCGGATTGCCGCTTTCATATATTTCTCTTCCTTAGTCATGGACAGTTTCTCCAAAATGATATACTATGATAATAAGATGTTTCCGGGGCGCAGATTTCTCCGCATACGCACCGGAGCCAGCTATCTTTCATTTTAACTTATGAGGCAGCGTTTGTCGAGAGGAACGGGCAAAACGTAAGAGAGAGCTATCGCTTATCCTTTGGAGGTTTTATGAATTACGCTTACGACACCGATCGGTTGATTTTAAGGCTTCCCTCCGCAGGCCTGCTGCGGGAGCTTTTGGATTTTCAGATCCGCAATCAGGAATTGTTTGAAAAATACGAGCCTATGCGGCCGGACAATTTTTATACCCCGCACTATCAGCAGGCTGTCCTGAAATGCGAGGCGGATCTTGCGCACAAGCGGCAGGCAGTCCGGTACTATGTGTTTTCCAAGCAGCAGCCCCACCGGATCATCGGAACGATCTGCCTTCACAACATCGTCTTTTTTCCTTATTCCTGCTCGGAAGTGGGATATAAATTTGATTCTGCCTGCCATCACCAGGGCTATGCAGCCGAATCCCTGGAAAAGGTCCTCTCGATCGCCTTTGAGGAGCTGCATCTGCACCGTGTCTATGCCCGCGTGATGCCGCAGAACACCCCCTCTATCCGCCTTCTGCAGCGTCTGGGCTTTGTTTCGGAGGGCACAGAGTACCAATGCCTGTTCATACAGGGAAAATGGACGGATCACCTGCGTTATGCGCGCATCCGTCCATCTTATGAGCGTTGACAAAAAATGCTATGATTCTTCAATGAACCGGCACCAATATCCGAACCGGTTTTCTATCGGTTCGGGCAAAAATTCGGGAAAGCCGAAAATGGCTGCCATGACCCGCTCCTGATTCTGATAGATGCCGGGGATGCCGATAAACCACTGCCCTCCCCCGACATTGCCCACTACCAGGTAATGGTAATTGAAGAACCCATGGAGCAGGAAGCTGTTGTTTCCCAGATACCAGTATCTGCGGGGCAATTCCCGAATGTCTTTCAGTTCGATTTTTACACAGCAGATTTCCTGCTCCCGATATAAGATGAAATGTTCATGATTCTCTTTCAGATGCTCCCATATCTCCTGCCAGTCGCAGCGGGAGAAAACATTGCGCATAGGCACTTCTGTCGCGGCAATCGTCTCCTCTTCTGTTTTTTCAAGCTCCCGAGGAGAAATCTCCCGTCCTTTGGCTGTTTCCTGCGGCGCTTCCTGTTCTGCGGCTGTTTCCCGTCCTGCGGCTGCGGTCTGCTGTGCTTCCTGTTTTGCGGCTGTTTCCCGTCCTGCGCCTGTTTCCTGCGGCGCTTCCTGTTTTTTTGCTGTTTCCCGTCCTGCGGCTGCGGTCTGCTGTGCTTCCTGTTTTGCGGCTGTTTCCCGTCCTGTGCCTGTTTCCTGTGGCGCTTCCTGTTTTTTTGCTGTTTCCCGTCCTGCGGCTGCGGTCTGCGTCGCTTCTTGTTTTTGGCCTGTTTCCCGTCCGGCGCCTGTTTCCTGCGTCGCTTCCTGTTTTACGGCTGCCGGAATCTCCCTGCTTTCTGCCGTATCCCAGACCCGGAACCGTTCCCTGCAGACTTCCAAGGGATTTCCTTCTTTCCACCGGCTCATCAATATCTGCTGTGCCTCACCGAGCAGGATGATCCCCTCCATGTCATAGAAATCAGCGGACATGCCACCGAGATTCTCCACTTGAAAGATAGCGGAAAAATCTCCCGCCCCATTCCGCAGACTCATTTCCCCCAAAGGCAGTCCGACGATATCCCCCTGCTCTTCCGCAAAAAAATAAATCCTGCAGTTTGCCTTTTTGGGATACGCCTCTCTTACATGGATCTCTATCCGCCCTTCGCCGCCCCGGATTTCTATCCTGGCAAATCCCGTGTTGCCGCCTTTCTTCTTTTCTTCATAAGAATATATATATGTAACAAACCGTTTCATTCCTGCCATAAGGCGCTCCAAAACTAGGATATTCTTAGTTCTATCTATATTCCCCCGCAGCAATTATATGCCAGAATTTTTCAGGAGGCCGACCGCGCGATCCTCTAAAAAAATGTGCGGACACTATTGACATCTAAGGTTTTCGTTTTATAATTAAATCAATAATGATTCCTACTATTTTAAGAAAGGATGTTCTTTATGCTAAAGTATAGCCGGCAGAGGGAAGCCATCAAAAATTTTCTTTCTTCCAATTATGATCATCCCACAGCTGAAACCATTTATGCAAACATAAAAAAAGAGTTTCCCAACATCAGCCTCGGCACGGTGTACCGCAATCTGTCCCTGCTTTCTGAGCTTGGTGAGATACGCAGGCTTTCCACCGGAATCGGTCCCGACCGTTTTGACGGAAACTTAGCCCCTCACCACCATTTTATCTGCAATTGCTGCAACCGGATCATGGATCTGGAAGTCACCGACTTTGACCACATCAACATCCTTGCCGGTCAGCATTTTGACGGCGAGATCGAAGGGCATACCACTTATTTTTACGGCAAATGTCCCGGCTGCAGGCAGACGTCCGCACCGGAAAACGGGCAGGATTCCCCTATCCGTCAGAGAACACCGGATGCTTTCTAAAACTTTTATGAAAAGCCATAAAATGGATTGACAAAAAGGCATTTCTATTTTAAAATCAGTAACAGTTATTGATTTGTCTGGCACACAATAACAAAAAATCAAGAAAAGGAGAATTTACACTATGAACAAGTATGTATGTACTGTATGTGGTTACGTTTACGAAGGAGATGCCGCTCCGGAATTCTGCCCGGTATGTAAAGCGCCGGCTGACAAATTCGTTCTTCAGGGCGGAGACAGAGTCTGGGCTGCTGAACACGTTATAGGCGTGGCACAGGGCGTGAGCGAGGATATCCTTGCAGATTTAAGGATGAACTTTGAGGGAGAGTGCTCTGAGGTCGGCATGTATCTGGCAATGGCGCGCGTTGCTCACCGCGAGGGATATCCAGAAGTTGGCCTGTACTATGAGAAAGCTGCCTGGGAAGAGGCAGAGCATGCCGCAAAATTTGCGGAGCTGCTCGGTGAAGTTGTAACTGACAGCACAAAGAAAAACTTAGAGATGAGGGTAGACGCTGAGAACGGCGCTTCCGCTGGCAAAACGGATCTTGCGAAGAGAGCAAAAGCGGCAAATCTGGATGCCATCCATGATACGGTACATGAAATGGCAAGAGATGAGGCAAGACATGGCAAGGCATTTGAGGGCCTTCTTAAGAGGTACTTCAGCTAATCAAAACGCCTGATTTTGAAGGATTTTTTTAAAGCAAGGGTCATCACCACCGGCTAAGCCGGTGGTTTGCTCTGCGGCTATAAGCCGCTGTTCCCTGCTTGCCTCTAAAGAGGCTTTTGAATCGTCCGCTAACTGCTTTCGTATGCACTCTTCGATTTTCTTTGCATTTCTCCCTGCTGTATCAGCATAATATCCTCTGCTCCAGAAATGATGGTTTCCATACCAAAAAACAGGCGGAAAGCTCCGCCTGCTCTTGACATGCGCCAGCATGTGCTGTTAGATATAAAAAACAAAAGGCTGAAAGCTTATGAAACAAGCCTTCAGCCTTAATCATTATCATAGAAAATCTGATTTACAGAAATCCGCTCACACGCTTCCGTCTTTTCAGCAAGCTTTAAGCAAACATACGGAACATGGAGTTTGCTTCTTCTTCCTGTTTCTTCTTCTGCATGAATAACGCATATTCCTGCAGCGTTTCTTTTTTCTTTTTCTCAGAAATAGCCTCTGGAATATCCAGATCCTCCAGCCGGCTCTTTGCTCCTGTGACATTCAGCCTCATCTCCGAGCCGTATCTGTACGCGTAATCCAGCGCGTTCGTCTGCGCTCCCACACTGCTCCTATTGGAACTTACCTTTGAGAGGGCATCATCGATATCCTGCAGCTGGAAATCCTTGGTCACGTCAAACTCCGCAATCCCAAGCGCCTCAAGCGTAGCGTCCGGCGTCCCGACACTCCTGCTGCTGCCGTTTGCATCTGTCGCAATCTGGAATTCATCACTGCTGCCATCCAAAAGCGTCTTGGTATTGTATGTGGTCTGTGAGGCGATATCTGAAATCCCGCGCTTCAACTGCTCGATTTCTTTCTGGATATTGGCGCGATCCTCATCTGTCATAACTGCCGTATTAGATGCCTGTACCGCCAGTTCCCTGATTCGCTCAAGGTAATCTGCAATACCGCTCATGGCTCCGTCCGCGACATTCAGCATGTCTTTCGCCGAGCCGATATTGTTTTCCCCTGCTTTATAGCCTTTTACCTGAGCCTCTTCCTTTTCTATAATGGAAAGCTCAGCCGCACCGTCTGCTCCGCTCTGTATTCTCTTCCCGGATGCAAAATTGCCGTAATCACGGTAGGAATTACTATTTATGGATGAAATGCCGCTCATATAAAAGCCTCCCTTCCAAAATCTGCCTTATTTTCTTATTCTATTGTACTCCAGAATCTTAAATTTTGCAAGATAAAAATCACGAAAAAACCACTATTGACAATCGCGTGATATATAGCAAACAATGCAACTATCCAGATCATAAGTATTACGATATTATTCATATACTTGTTTGTATTACCTGAAACAATGAATTCATTTATGTTTGTTGTAATAACGCTATGGCTGTCAAGCAGAAATAATCTCCCTTGAACTTTTGGTATTGGCAAAACATTAAGCACTGACATTATACAGCTATTTCAGATGGAAAGATCTCTACCTTACCTTCATAGTTTGCTTTTCCCAATAACGCCTTCAAAAGACTAAACTTTCCGCTCCCATTTTGTCCAATGACATTTATGAAGTCTCCGTATTCCACATCAAGTCTTATTTTTTCAATATTCCTCCCATTCTGCCGCTGCCAGAAAGCCCTGTGCAGATAATCCCGATCCCTAATGGTTATTTTGCTTCCGTTCTTCCGCGATTCCCGCCTCGGCTCTCACCGGTTGCGCAGGCAGCCTTTTCCCCGTATAACGTTTCCCTCTGATCTCCTGCAAATGCTCCGAACACAGGAAAAAACATGCAAAAACCAGCGGCTTTCGTGTCACCACGCGCCGCTGGCCTATTTTCCGTCTTTATCATCCGCTTATGCGATTATTTTAAGGTAACTTTCGCGCCCTCTGCCTCGAGCTTCGCTTTCAGATCGTCTGCTGTCGCTTTGTCAGCTGCCTCTTTCACTAACTTAGGCGCTCCGTCTACTAAGTCTTTTGCTTCTTTTAAGCCTAAGCCGGTTGCTTCACGAACAACTTTGATAACCTTAACCTTGTTCGGTCCAACCTCGGTCAGCTCCACGTCGAACTCGGTCTTCTCCTCAGCTGCCGCGCTCTCGCCAGCCCCTGCCGCCGCAACTACAACGCCTGCTGCCGCAGATACGCCAAACTCTTCTTCGCAAGCTTTTACTAAATCATTCAATTCTAATACGCTTAACTCTTTGATAGCTTCAATAAATTCTGCTGTTGTTAATTTTGCCATTGTTATTACCCTCCATTTTGAAATTTATTTCTGTGCTGGCTCTCGCCATTGTTTCCCTTTGATTTCCGCCCTATCGGCAGATCCCCTTTTATTCGGCCGGAGCTGCCGCTGGCTCTTCTGCCGCTTCTTCCGCCGGAGCTGCCGCTACCGCCGCATCTGCCGCGCCGCCTTTTTCCGCGATCTGACTAAGGACGCGGGCAAGGTTGGCAACAGGAGACTGCAAGCTGCCAAGCAGTTTGGAAAGAAGCTCTTCTCTTGACGGTATGGATGAAATCTCTTTCATGGCCGCCTCGTCATAGAACGTCCCCTCCACGATGCCGGCTCTGATCTCAAGCTCTGGGGCTGTTTTCGCAAATTTCGCCAAAACTCTTGCCGGAGCTGTCGCATCCGTTGCCGAAATAGCGAACGCATTTGGTCCTTCCAGAACGTCCTTCAGGGCTTCAAACTCCGTCCCTTCCACTGCGCGTCTCACTAATGTGTTCTTATATACTTTATAAGTAACACCAGCTTCTCTCAGTGCTTTGCGCAGCTCTGTATCCTGAGCCACGGTAAGGCCACGGTAGTCTACTACCACTACAGACTGCGCATCCTTGATGTTCTCTGAAATTTCCTGTACGATCGGCTGTTTCAGTTCTACTTTCGCCACGGTGATATACCTCCTTTGATGATTCTTTTTACTGCATGAAAGACGAGAAAAAGGCTTCCGCAAAGACCGGGAAGCCGCATAAAATCATGTAAAGATCATATGTTCCCTCGGTAGGCCTGCTGGTTACGCCTGACGGCACCTACTGTCTTCGGCAATATTTTCCTATCAGCACTGCGGCATTGCCACAATGCTGATATATCATAGCATTATATATTCTGCTTGTCAACAATCTTTTGCCGCAAACTCAAAGTGACGGTAACAGTTCAGCCATAAGCAGCCTTACGGGCGAATCATGCTTGCATGAAGGAGCTCGCAAGAATGCTTATGAGCGGGACGCCATCTTATGAGCAATCCGCTTGCAAAGCAAGAAACTTGCTTTTTGCAAGCTTTGAAGCACGCAGTGCGGGATTGCGAATGGCGGTGCTGAACTGTTACAAACGACGCCGGATCACTGAACGATTTTCATTACGTTCAGCTTCACGCCAGGCCCCATTGTGGAGGCAAGTGTCGCGCTTCTGATATACTGCCCTTTTAAGCTGGAAGGCTTTGCTTTGTTGATAGCACCCATAAGAGTCTGGAAGTTGTCGCTTAACTGTTCTTCTGTAAAAGAAGCTTTTCCCACTGGCACATGGATAATGTTTGTTTTGTCCAATCTGTATTCAATCTTACCGGCTTTGATGTCCTTCACGGCTTTGGCGACATCCATGGTAACCGTTCCTGCTTTTGGGTTCGGCATCAATCCTTTGGGTCCAAGCACGCGTCCCAACCGGCCGACAACGCCCATCATATCCGGCGTAGCAACTACAACGTCGAAATCCAGCCATCCGTCATTCTGGATCTTCGGTATCAGTTCCTCTCCGCCGACATGATCAGCTCCTGCCGCTTCCGCCTCATCTAATTTCGTCCCTTTCGCAAAAACCAAAACCTTTACCGCCTTGCCTGTTCCGTGCGGCAATACTACCGCGCCGCGGATCTGCTGTTCCGCATGGCGGCCGTCGCAGCCCGTCCTGATATGAAGTTCGATGGTCTCATCAAATTTCGCTGTCGCATTTTTCTTTACTAAATCAATCGCCTCAGCCACATCATACTGAGCGGTCTTGTCAAAACTCTTTACAATGTCCTGATATTTCTTTCCTCTTTTCATTGAAAAAACCTCCTGGTGGTATTATCGGGAGAGGACCCTCCCACTTGCTGTTCCATTTTTCATTCTTTTTCATTTTTTTCATTCTTTTTCATTTCCAAATGCGGTTGCCTGCATGCAGCAGAGATTATTCTTCTACTGTTACGCCCATGCTTCTTGCAGTGCCCGCGATCATGCTCATGGCCGCCTCTAAGGAAGCCGCGTTTAAATCCGGCATTTTCAGCTCCGCGATCTCCTGTATTTTTGCTTTGGAAATAGTAGCAACCTTTGTCTTGTTCGGTACGGCAGAACCGGATTTGATGTTGCATGCTTTTTTGATCAATACAGGCGCAGGCGGTGTTTTGGTAATGAAGCTAAAGCTCCTGTCCGCGTATACGGTAATTACGACAGGGATGATTAAATCGCCCTGGTCGGCTGTCCTAGCGTTGAACTGCTTCGTAAATTCAACGATGTTCACGCCATGCTGTCCGAGCGCAGGCCCGACCGGAGGAGCCGGAGTAGCCTTGCCGGCGGGAATCTGCAATTTGATATAACCTTCTACTTTCTTTGCCATTAGAATTGCCTCCTTAATTCATTTTTTTAACGTCTGCGAAACTTATTTCTACCGGTGTTTCGCGCCCGAAAAGTTCCACATTGATAGTTACGCTCTGCTTTCCGTTGTTCATCGTTTGAATGACGCCGATGGTATCCTTCCAGACGCCCCCGGTCACCACCACGGCATCTCCCTCGGCAAAGTCCACCTCAATGCTCTCTTTTTTGATCCCAAGCGGTTTCATTTCCATATCGGTAAGCGGTACCGGCTTGCTTCCTGGCCCAACAAATCCAGTCACGCCACGGGTATTTCTGACCACATACCATGTGTCGTCGTTCATAATCATGTGGATGAGCACATATCCCGGAAACAGCTTCTTTGACACGGATTTCTTTGCACCATTTTTCATCTCGACAACATCCTGCATCGGAACGCGGACCTCTAAAATCTGATCCTCTAAGTGCCGGTTTTCAATTGTCTTTTCAATGTTCGCTTTTACCTTATTCTCATATCCTGAGTAGGTATGCACAACATACCAGTGCGCCTCTGCCATAACTCACTTTGCCTCCATTAAAAACTCAACCCAACAAGGAAATCAATGCCATACTGGATCACATAATCCATAAGCGCGATGATAAGACCCAGTACAACTGATACCGCAACAACTGCCGTGGTCTGCCTTACAAGTGATTGTTTATCCGGCCAAATGATTTTTTTAAATTCAGCCGAAAGACCGGTAAACCAGCTCGTCTTTGGAGCCTTGTCTAATTTCTCGGTTTCTCCCATATTCTCACTCCTTTGCCGTTCGCTCCGCTGCCGCGATTATTTTGTTTCCTTGTGCAATGTGTGTGTCCTGCAAAATTTGCAGTACTTCTTGGTTTCCATTCGGTCCGGATGAGTTTTTTTGTCTTTTGTCGTATTGTAATTACGATTCTTACACTCGGTACATGCCAATGTTATTCTTGTGCGCACAACTTCCACCTCCATTAAATTTCTTTGTACTTTTTGCCTTGCGCGTGCCGCGCGGCTTTTTAAGGGACAGCGACAGTCCCTTAAAAAAAGGCATAAAAAAAAGACCTACTTCCATCGCTAGTCTAATATAGCACATTTCCCCGCTTTCCGTCAATCCTTTTTTTCATTTCC
>CAZAMD010000028.1:0-4732 GCA_964486485.1 uncultured Roseburia sp.
TTTCATAGTTCCACTATACCACACTGGTCAAGATTTTGAAAATTGATTTCCGTGCTTTTTTGCCATGCCTTACTTCCATAACTGGCTCTCTTGTGGTATACTTGTTTTAAGATTTTTTTGCTCCTGATATATCGCCTGCGCACAGACGGCCGCCCGGCTTTCTGCCCGCAGGAATAAAAACTCACTATACATGAAGGAGAACTGTTATGAAAAACAAACGAATGAGCACTGTCATCACAACGGTTGTGTCCTGCATTTCAGCGGCATGCATCCTGCTTCTTTTTCTGATCGCGAGCAAGAATATGACTGACGCGATGAAACTGTCCACGGAGAATACCATGGAGATGTCCCTGAATGCCAAGACGAAAGCAATCGAACAATATGTGGATCAGGCTGAGAAGCTTCTGATCGCATACAGCAAAGCGCCGATTGTAGCGCAGTTTTTGGCGGATCCGGCCGATCCTGAGCTGACCAGCCAGGCGCAGGCTTATACGGAAGATTTTTATTCCAGCCTTAACGGCTGGGAGGGCATATACATTGCCGAGTGGGATTCCCATGTGATCGCCCACTCCAATTCCAGCGTGGTCGGCATATACACCCGCGAGGGCGATCCCTTAAATCAGCTGCAGGATGCCATGACTGCCGCGGGGGAGATCTACAATACCGGCATTATCGTCTCCCCCGCCTCGCAGCAGCTGACCCTCTCTTTGTACGCGCCGGTATCTGACGCCAGCGGGAAGATCTTGGGATATGCGGGCGGCGCGCAGTTTGCCTCGGGCCTTGCGGAGATCCTCGATGAGCTTAGCGTGCCGGTCCTGGAAAACGCCAGCAACTACATGATAAACACTGCCTCTGCAACCCATATTTTTGATGAGGACGAGAGCCGGATGGGCCTCCCCATTGAGGATCAGATGCTCCTTTCCGTCATAGAGAAGATCCACGCAGATCCCTCCGCCCAGTCGGGAAGCCTGGACTACGAAACCGCGGCCGGCGAAAAATCCGTCGCCATGTACAGATATCTCCCGGACCGCCAGTGGGCTATGATCTTAGGCGATTCCGAAAAAGAGATTTACAGCCTTGCGCACCAGAAGCGCACGGTCTTCGCTTTGGTCTGCCTCAGCGCGTTCGCGGCCATCACCGCCCTCTCCTTCCTCTCTGTGAAGCTGTGCGTAAGGCCTCTCGGGATCATAGAACACGCCATTGAGCGGCTGGAACACCTGGAGCTTGAGACCCCTCGGGAAATCAGGCAGTTTGCTGGCAAGAAAAGCGAGGCGGGCAGGATTTCAACCGCCATGCTCTCACTTTACGGCACGCTGCAGAACATTGTCTCTACCCTGCGCGGCTGCACGGATTCCCTGGGAAATTCCATCGCCCAGACAAGCGATGTTTCCCAGACCCTGATCAAATATACGGAGGATAATTCCGCGACGACCCAGCAGCTTTCGGCAAGCATTACCACTACCAACAACGCCATCGCGAGCGTGTCGGGAGAGATTGTCAGGATTTCCGATATGATGGACACGGTAAAGGAAAAGATCCAAGCCGGCGACAGCGAAAGCGACCAGCTGATACACACGGCGACGGCGATGAAAGACCTGGCAGAGCTTACGCTGGGCGAGACAAATACAAAGATTTTGGAAAACAGGAAAAACGTAGAGGAGGCCATGCTCAACCTGCAGTCTCTCATGCGGATCAACGATATGGCGAACCAGATTTTAGAGATTGCCAATCAGACAAACCTGCTCTCCCTAAACGCCTCCATAGAAGCCGCGAGAGCCGGGGATCAGGGCAGGGGATTCGCCGTTGTAGCGCAGGAGATCGGAACTCTTGCCGAAAATTCTTCCTCCACGGCGATGCAGATCTCGGAAATCTGCGGCGATATCAGCGGCAATATCAAGAATGTGCAGGATTGTGTAGATGACATCATCCGGTTTATGGAGGCGGATGTAGAGGAGAAATTCCAGCGTTTCGCGGAAATCGCCAATGAATACGGCGGATCTGTCGAGGACATCCGCCACGCCATCGGAGAAATCCAGGAGACTTTCCACGGATTCGCCTCCTCCATCGCAAGCATCCGGGAACACATGGAACTCATCCGGTTAGCCTCCGATGAAAATGAAACCGGGGTAGGCGATATCGTAACGAAGATCGAGCAGACCAACGCAACGGCAGAGGAACTCCAGAAAATCGGGGCTGCCACACAGCAAAACTCACAGGAGATTTCTGCGATCGTAGAGAAGTTTACAGAATAACCCTCCGCCTGAGCGCGCAAAGATCCCCTCAATGCCTGCGGGCAGCGCAGTCCCGCGGCATCGGATCCGTTTTTTCGCTCCCTGCATCTGGATTTTAAACTGGACTGCTTTATTTTTAACTAACTGGATATTTTCATCATGCCATTCCTGTGGTATTCTTATCAAACAATCCGCTTTCCCAAAAGGGATTTCCTTTTAGAAATTTCCTTTTAAAAATTCCTTTTGGGAAATCCCTTTCGGGGAAGGCGGGGTACAAACAGAAAGGTATGGTGATTTCTATGAGAAATGAACAATTGAAAAAGCTTGTCGCCGCTGCTTTACTTGCCGCTATGACTTGCATTGCAACTATGATGATCAAAATACCGACCCCCACCATGGGATACATACATTTAGGGGACGGCTTCGTCCTTTTGTGCGGTATCATTTTAGGTCCCTGGATGGGCGGGCTGGCTGCCGGCATCGGTTCCATGTTCTCCGATATTTTTTCCGGATATGCTTCCTTCGCGCCTGCAACCCTTGTCATCAAGGCGCTCACCGCAGGGGCGGCCGGACTGTTATATCATCGTCTGCAGTCTGCCCTGCCTTTCCAAAAAAGCCGCTCTGCCGCCATTGTCATCGGGGGCATCCTCGGAGAGTCGATCATGGTCATCGGCTACTTCCTTTATGAAGCGGGGCTTGCCGCTTTCGGCTCCGGCGCGCTTACCGGCGCATCCCTCGCCGCAGGCGTCACCTCTGCCCTTACCGGCGTTCCATTCAATCTCGTGCAAGGCGTCGTCGGCATTCTCCTCAGTGTCCTTTTGGTTCCTATCCTCTCCAAAATCACTGATCTAAAGGAATGGATCGCCGCTTAGGCAGGGATTTCCCCAAAAGGCGGAAAAAAAGAGAGGGAGCCATATAGCAAGACTCCCTCTTTTTTATGCAGATTTCTTATGAAAATCTCTTTTATGCAGCTCTCTTTTATGCAGCTCTTTGTGAAACCGCGCGGCCGCCGCTCCCTGTCACTCATGCAGATGGGATTCCACGCGGATTGCCGCATTGCAGTCCGCATCTATGGCTTTTGCGCATTCCTCCGGCGTGACGGTTTTTGCGAGCAGGTCATGAATGTGCGGCCAGAACACGCTGCGCACAGAATCTTCCTTTCCCTGCCAGTTCGGACTGTTTTTCATAAAATCCACGACATGGGAAGAGTTATTTAAAAACTCCCTCATCATCGGTATCTGATCTTCGTACTTCTCCGCTACCCTCCTGCTTGCCGGAAGCGCGCCCGCCGACAGATCGAGCCACTCGTCCGTCTCGTATATGTATTTCACAAAATCCTTTGCCGCCTGGAGCTTTAAGTCATCTCCGTTGTCAAAGACTTCAAATCCTGTGACAAACGAGGTCGCTACGTTTCCCGGGAAATTTACAAAACCGACATCCTCTATCGAAACCGTGACATCCAGATTGTAATTGTTTGTCATGCAGATAGCAAGCTGATTTGCCGCAAACAGTTCCACATTATCCGATATCACGATGTTTTCCGGATTGGGCGGGTACCAGTTCCTGTCCACGCCATCCTGGATCCACTTAAGCCCTGAAATCCCCTCTTCCGATTCGAGATCAAAGGTTCCGTCCTCAGCAAAGATAGGGCTGCCAAACGCCCTAAGGCAGGACATGATGTGGGTATCGCCCTGATTATCTCCGGCATACATCATCATGGGGTAGACGCCCTCCGGCAGATTTTCCGCCAGGGTATCCAATATGCTGGTCCATTCGTCCATCGTCCAATTCTGGATCTCTTTTCCTGCCTTCGCATATTCTGTGAGTCCCGCTTTCTCAAACAGCTCTTTATTATACACCATGATATTCTGCAGGCTCAGATAGGGCATCATATAAGTTTTTCCGCCCGCCATGCTCATCTCCCAGAGCACATCGTCGATATCCTCCCGCATCTCCCGCGAGATTATGTCGTCTAAGGGAACCACTCTCCCCGTATGGATGTAAGAGGACATATTAAAATACCCCTCATACAGCACATCCGGCGCATCTGATGTGCCAAAGGTGTCTGTGATGGCTTTTATTTCATCCTTGTACGAAAAAATCTCCAGCTGGATATGCACATTTGCCTTTTCATAGGAAGCGGCAAATGCCTCTCCTGCCATTTTTAAAAACTTTTCCGCATCTTCCATCTCAGGATCCGCCACGGACATCATCGCCAGGGTAGGCGCTTTCACAATCAGTGTCACATCTTTTTTGCTGCTTCTGATGCTGGCGCTGTAAAAGATGATCCCCGCGCCTATGAATACCAGCAGTATGCAGGGCAGCAGCCACGGCCTCGATTTTTTTTCCATAACAACGTTTCTCCTGTCTCTTAGAAATCTGCTTTTTCCCGCTTTCTTTTCTTCTTGCCTTTCCTCTTTTTTTCTTCTTTCTTTTCTGCTTACTTTTCCTCTTACTTTCGCGCTTTCCTTTCTCCTTGCTTTCCTGCTTTTTTTCTTCTT
>CAZAMD010000028.1:4832-29684 GCA_964486485.1 uncultured Roseburia sp.
CTTTTTTTCTTCTTTTTCTTCTTGCTTTCCTTCTTTTTTTCTTCTTGCTTTTCCTTCTTTTTTTCTGCTTACTTTTCCTCTTACTTTCCCGCTTTCCTTTCTTCTTGCTTTTCCTCTTACTTTCCCGCTTTCTTTCCTGCTTACTTTTCTGCTTACTTTTCTGCTTTTTCTTCTGCTTTTTTTCCGCCAACGGTCTCTTCTAGTTTCTGCAGAAGCGCTTCCGCATCGATCGGCTTTGTCAAAAACCCGTTCATGCCGCTTTCTACCGCTCGTTCACGATCCTCCTGGAATGTATTCGCCGTGCAGGCAAAGATATAAACGGATTCCGCGTCTGCCCTGTCCAGCTTTCGGATTTCCGAAGCCGCCTCGCAGCCGTCCATGACCGGCATCTGCATATCCATAAGGATCAGATCAAATTCTCCTGTTTCTGACTCCCGGAAGCGGTCTACCGCCACCTTTCCGTTTTCGGCAAGAACCGTCTCAAAACCCGCTTCCTCTAAAATCTCCGTCAAGATCTCGGCATTCAAATCATTGTCCTCTGCCAGCAGGATCTTATGCGGCTTTTTCCCCATGTCCTCTTCCGGCATTTTGTCAGACATCTTCAAGATCTGAGGCCTCTCTTCCGAAATCTCAGAATGAAACGTCACGGTGAACGCCGTTCCCTCATTCAGCACGCTTTCCACGGAAATCTCTGCTCCCATTGTATCCACAAGCATTTTGGTGATCGCCATACCAAGTCCCGTTCCCTTGATGCTTTCCGCATTCCTGTTTCTCTCCTGGGAAAAGCTTTCCCAGATGTGTTCCAGAAACGCAGGGCTCATGCCGCATCCCGTATCGGAGCAGACAAACGTCGTGCTGACATGCTTCTCATCGTCCCTGCTCTGAGATACTTTCATGGAGATCGTGCCGCCGGACGGTGTGAATTTGGCGGAATTTCCGATGATGTTCAGCAGGATCTGCTTTATCCGCACTTCATCTCCTATGATCCATGGAACGGAGATATTCTGCTCAACGATAAAGGCGATGCCGCGGTTTTGGATGTTATCATGCTGCATGGACCACACCGCGTCTATCATCTGCTCGACGGATATGACACGGTTCACCAGCTCCACCTTTCCGCTCTGCAGCTTTGACATATCCAGAATGTCACTGACAAGGGCAAGCAGATAGATTGCCGTGTCATGCGCCTTGGCAAGGCGGCCTTTCATGATCTCCCGCTCCTCTCCGCGGTCGATATCCCGCTCCAGCAAATGAAGCAGCCCGATCACGCCATTGAGCGGCGTCCGGATCTCATGGCTCATCGTAGACAAAAATTCGCTCCGCGCCCTCGCTTCCGCATTTGCCTCCAGCACCTCATTCCTCGAACGCATCAGCACCATGAGCATGGTGATGATAACGGTGATCACCAGGGCAAGCATAAGGATGCTCATGCTAAGGAATGCCTGGCTCTGCTCCGTGAAGACGGAATCCTCCACCGAGACCATGAAGTACCAGTCCAGCCCGTTTTCAAAGGGCGTGAAATAAATCTGCCGTTTCACGCCTTTATCGTCCACGCATTCCAGATTGAACCTCTCATCCTTAGCGATTTTTTCGGCGATCTCCTCCACCGGCCTGCTCAATTTCTGATAGCCTTCCAGCTTTTGGTATATGCTGTTTTCCCAATTCGTATAGATGCCCCTGTTTATATTTACGATAAACCTGCCGTCCGAATCGATCACAGAAGAAAATCCGCGGGACTCGCCGTCTTTCGCATAGCTGTCAACGATCATGCTGTCCTGTATGTCCGTGATCTCATTCATTCCGACAAGCGCCACCATCTTGATCTTATCTACCATAAAGCTTTTGATCCGCGCGCCATAAAGCATCTTTTCGCCCCGCATGGAATCAAATCCCATGGTATCGCTATACCTGGTGATAATATGGGCGGATTCCGTGTGAAACAAGGGGAGAAAATCGAGTCTCCCGTTAAGCCCCTCCTTTTGGGGGTCATAGATGATGTATCTGTCCGAATATAATTTCCCGTCATCTGCCACCAGATACAGCTGATCAAACTCCCCGTTGATCGCTTCCACGTTCAGGATCTTCTGCACGTCCTCAAGGCTCTGGGTGTGATAGCTCCTTATCTTCCCCTCGATATAGTCCAGCTGATCCCACATATTCTGGATATTTGTCTCAATGATCATCTTATCGTGCTTAGACAGCTCACTGATGTTCGCGTAGGTGTTCTTTGCGACAGTCGCATCCAGCTGGCGGATATAAATGACGGAAACAACTATAATAATGATCACAGCGCCCAAAATCAGGGACAAATTTTTCACTAAAAATTTCTTTTTTTTCATACATCAACTACCGCCTCTACTCATCGTCTCCTTTTCTGCCGGGGCGCAGCAGCTTATCATCTTATCCCGATTATAGCCGACAAGTACCCTATTTTCAATAGTCCCTGCCCGCTTCTTTGCGGGAACCGCCATCTATGCGCGACTGCATCCACTGATAAAGATCCACGTATACCTGCCGCCTGTCTGTCTCATTTAAAATCTCATGCCTGTCATTTTCATATAATTTACAGGTCAGATCCCGGATGCCCGCTTCCCGGTACATGCGGCAGACCCTCTTTACGCCCTTGCCGAAATCGCCGACCGGATCATCGGCGCCGGATACGAGAAACAGCGGCAGATCCTTTGGCATCTTCCGGATATTCGTTTTCTGATTGTCATAGCGGATCGCTTCCAGCAGCCCATAATAGCCGTTGATTGTAAACAGGAATGTGCAGCGCGGATCCGCGTAATATTCTTTTACGATCTCCGCATCTTTCGTCAGCCAGCTGTTTTCATAATCCCTGCCATACAGATCGTATTTCCTGTAAGGCTTGCCATACATGAGGGACTGCAGGAATTTGCTCCGGTAATCCCAGCCCTTGCATTTTGCCGTGACGTCACAAAGCCCAAGGCCAAGCTTTAAGATGGGATCCGGCACATAGCCTGTTCCCATAAGGATCGCTCCCGCCAGGTTTTCATTGTGGATGCACAGGTATTTGCGGAGCATGTAAGAACCCATGCTATGCCCCAGCATAAAATAGGGCAGTCCGGGATATTCTTTCTGCATTCTGACGCGGAGCTTATGGATATCCGCCACCAGGGTGGCGCTGGGATGTTCCGCGAAATACCCCCATTCCTCTCTGGAATTGACAGACGCGCCGTGGCCGAGATGGTCATGGCCGACTACCATGATCCCCTTTTGCGTTAAATATTCCGCGAAGGGGCGGTAGCGCTCAATAAATTCCGTCATTCCATGGATTATCTGCAGAACCGCCCGGCACTCTCCGCTTTCCGGCATCCATTCCACTCCATGGATAGCTGTCCTGCCGTTTTTTGATCCAAAATGAAATTGTTTCTCTTTTGCCATATCCTTTCACCTCTTCACCTCTGCCTTTCTGCTAAGATGCCTCGGTTTCCCGCACGGACTCTGCCGACTCCCACAGCTTCTTACAGCTCTCTCCCAGCGCGCCGGCATGCTGTCCCTGCTGCTGCCTCTGCCCATCCGCCTCTTTGACATGGGCGGCAATCTCCTTGTGGATGTGGAGCAGCTCTTCTCCCGACTGTCTGATCGTTTCCGCCTTTTCCGCCATATCCGGTGAGAGGAGCTCCCGCAGTTTCACCTGATCCCGCTCATAATCGGATAGCCCCTGCACCGTGCTGTTGTATAATTTTCCCATGGCAATGGTACATTCCTTGAATAGCCGGCTCAGTTTCTGCAGTTCCTCTTCTAATTCTGACACTCTGGCTCTGGAAGCGCCCAGCTCTCCCGCAAGCGCCTCCGCGGAACGCTCATAGTTTTCTGAGCAGGCGCGCACCTCCTCCGCCGCGCGGACAAGGTCTCCCGCCTCTTCTCCCAGCCGCCCGGCCTCTATGGCGGCATGCAGCGCCAGGACGCTCATGTTTTTGGAACACGCTTTCATTTCTTCCAAGGTCTGCTCCGCCTTTTCATCCGCCTCAAGCATCTGCTCCTGCACCTCGCATAATTTTTCCAGCGGCTCTAAGTATTTCCGATGCTGTTCTAAGAACTCCGAAAATTTTTCATTCTGGTTTTTCAGCTGTTCCAAAAAGGCGGCATGATTCGCCTCAAAGCCCTCCACTCCATAGTTCATTTCTATGATGGCGCTATGTACATCCTCCGCAGCCTCCCTGCTTTCTGACGCGATCTCTCCGGCGCGGCTTACGTCCTTTGCGATCTGCTCCATGTGCTTTTCCAGCTGCTGCCCGCAAGCTGCCAGCTCCCCGAATTGTTTCTCCGCGCCATCCTTTTCCCCTAACAGTTCCCGGATGAGCGCCGCGCTTTTTTGGTTCTGCTCCCTCAATCCTTCTATCTCTTTTTCTAACCGCTTTTTTCCTCCAAACATCCTAAATCCTCCCTTTCCGAAGCGTTTACGCTGAGAACCGCGGGCAGAATATCCGCTCCTGCTCCGCGAGCAAGGCATATCTGTGACACTCCGGCACAAATTGCCAAATGAATAACCTTCGCTGGAAAACAAAGCCGTCAAGCCTATTGTTCCACTGATCTCCCTATGCTTTCTCACTGTGACGGAAACTTAAGTGACACTCTTATTACTGGTAGTTCTTAATCGTCAGCTGTATGCTTTCTGTCCCCTGGTACTCATCGATCTCTGGATAATATACGATAGACATGCGGATCGCATTCTCCCTGCCGCGAAACGCCTGCTCCACCTCTTCCTCTCCATATTTTTCCCGGTAGTATGCCAAAAATACGGCAGTGTCCCCGAAATATACCGCGGAAATCTTCTCCCCGCTTTCCGTCTTAAGCTGGAGCCGTAACACGTTCCGGTTTTTCCCCATTAGGCACATATGCGCAATGCTCAGGTTTTTGTCCGCGAACTGCGGCTTTCCGTTGCCCTTTCCAAAAGGCTCTAATCGCTCCAGCTCCCTTACGAATGGCACATCCGGGTACCCCGCGGGCATCGGCACATCTATTTTTATCTTAAGGATAAAATCCTCCTCTGTCAATTCGCAGCAGGCATTTATTTTTTCCCGAAACGCGCCCACATTCCGCTCTTCCAGGGAAAGCCCCGCAGCCATGGGATGTCCTCCGAATCTGGTAAACAGCTCCCGGCATTTGCAGAGTTCCTCATACATGGAATACGCTTCTATGGAACGGCCGGAGCCTTTCACCCCGTCCTCGCTTTTCGTCAGCACAAAAACCGGCTTATGATAAAGCTCCCGGACCCTGCCGGCTATGATCCCCGCCAGGCTTTCATGAACTTCCGGGAGATAGATCACCAGAACCTTTTCCCCCACTCTGCCCTCCTCCACTTCCCGGACGGCAAGCGCTGCTCCCTCCGCGGTCATGTCTTTTCTCTGGGCGTTCAATTCCACAAGCTCGGCGGCAATCTGCGCCGCCTTTGCCTCATCCGTCTCTAAAAACAGGCTGAGGGCGATCTTGGCAGTCTCCAGCCTGCCGCTGGCATTGACGCAGGGCCCCAGCACAAAACCGATGTGGTACGCCTTTATCTGCTCCGGCTCCAGCTTATTCTGCCGTATCAGCGCACGCATTCCCTTATTTTTTGTATTTCTTATGCGCTTTAGCCCCTCTTTTACCAAAATCCTGTTTTCATCCCTTAAATCCATCACGTCCCCTACGGTGGCAAAGGCGGCATTTTCTAAAAATTCCCAGGACTCCTCTCTGGGAACGCCGCATGCTTCGTAGAGGATCTGTATGATCTTGAAAGCTACCGCCGCCCCGCAGAGTTCTTTGCAGGGATAGGGGCAGTCCTGCTGCTTTGGATTCACAATGGCATCCGCCCCGCTCTGCTTATAGATCCTCCGCCCGTTTTCCTCCGTGTAGGGGATCTCATGATGGTCTGTCACAAGCACGGTCAATCCGCGCTCTTTCGCATAGGCAATCTCCTCTATGGCAGCGATTCCGTTATCACATGTGAGGATGGTATCCGCGCCCTCCTCACAGGCGAGGTCTATCAGATGTCCGTTGATCCCATACCCGTCCCTGATGCGGTCCGGTATGCGGACGTCCGCCCTGCCGCCGCAGCGCCGGATGCCCTGATGCAGGATATAAGCGGACATGACGCCGTCAATGTCATAATCCCCGATGATCTGTATCTTTTTTCTTTCTCTGATTTTCTCTGATAAAATATCCGCAAGGAGATCGGCGTTTTTTAACAGATGGGGATCGTATAAGTCATTCTGTCCCCCATTGAGATATCTGTCCACCGCCGCCTCTCCGATGACGTCACGGTTGCGGATGATCCGCGCTGTCACCGGGCTGATCTGGAACTTTTCGGAGAGTTTCTGAAAGTCCGCGCCTTTTTGTATCACAAACCATTTTTCCATCGTTTCATGTTCTTTCCCACGCGGCAGAGATACGTCCCCCCGCCTGATGGCGGCTGCGGAAGCGCACCTCTGCCCTGTGATCCGTTTTCTTCGTTTCTTTGTTCCCCAGTATAGCATAAAAGACGGAAAAAACCAAGGATTTACAGCGCTAAACCAATTCCCCGAGCCTTGCGACCGCCACATAGATTTCCGATATCTTATACCAGGTACGGTAATCAATGACTCCGGTCACAGGCAGTCCGAATACCCTCTGGAATACTTCCACCGCCTCTCTGGTGGCGGGGCCGTAGATCCCGTCCGGCGCGATGGTGGGGATCGCCGGATAGGAGCGGGAAATCCTCGCCAGCTCTTCCTGTATCTGCCTTACCTTTTCCCCGGTAGATCCTACCGTCAGATCCACCCTCGGCCAAGATGACGGGATGCCGGAGACTTCCTCCGCCGTGTTGATGAACATGCTGTTTCCGTAATAGTAGCGCAGGATTTCTATGGTGCTGTAATTCTGATCTCCCAGGTATTTGCTTCCCCACTGGCTGAGCCAGTTGCTGCAGGTCACTCTCTCCCCGTCGCAATACTGGGTCAGTATCGGCTGCCTGACATTGGGCCTAGAGAGATAATTCTGGAACATTTCATCTACAATGTTTGAAATATTCTGGAAGATATTCCTGCCGTAGACAAATTTCTGGTCAAAAGCCGTGGAGGTGGTAATGGTAAAATTATACCCTTTGTTGCGGTACCACTCGGTGTAGACCCTGTTTAGCGTAAAGGACATGATGGCAAGGATATTGGCGCGCAGCGTGGCGTCAGGCCAGGTGGAATAGATTTCACTGGACGCCACATTTTTGATATAATCTTTGTAGGTGACATAATAATCATTTGCCGCCGAATCACTGGGCGGCCCGTCATGCACAATGACAAACTCCGGTATGACTACCCGGCTTAGCACGATCTCTCCCGTCTCTGTCACCGGCTTGATCTCTGATTCCGCTATCTTTGGCGGAAAATCCCCAAACAGGGTGTTGACAGGGATCACTATGTTGTCTGTCGAGCTGCCCTGGGCATCTACTTCTTCCATCCGGATTTCCTGAAGTGACAGCTCATTTGAAAAAACCTGGACTCCCGACACGCTGACCGGACGATATCCCTCCGCAGTGACTTGAATGGTATATTGTGAAAACGGCTGGTTTTCACTAGGCTCCATAGAATACTCAAGTGGAGGCGCAGCAAGCGTAATCTGTTCGGACATTCCAGACGCATCGGTTTCCACCTCCTCTACCCTGCTTTCCGGATCTCCAGAGTAGGCAATGGTAATCGCGGCATTTTCTATGGGGCTGTTGCCCCCGCGCGAAATCACCTGTATCTTCAATTCTCCCTGGTCAATATTATTACTTGGTGTAACAGCGATATCTGACATGAAAAACCTCATATTTTCGTTGCTATATCTTATGCAGATCCCGGGAAAAGGTGCAAAAAAAGAGGGAGGCTAGCGACCTCTCCCCCTCTTTCCTGTTCCTACGCTCAGATACGCGGTTCTTCCGAATGCACGGATATCCCTTTTTTATTCCACTGTCACGACCTTTGCCAGGTTTCTCGGCTTATCTACGTCAAAGCCTTTATCCGACGACACATAGTAGGCCAGCAGCTGCAATGCCACCGATGCGGGCATCACCATGAATTCATCGCGCATGTCGGGCAGCAGGAAGGCCTGATACTGGCTGTCGATATCCTCCGCTAAAGCCTCTTTCACAAACAAGACGATATCCGCCCCCCTGGATTTTACCTCCCTGATGTTGGAAAGCTCTTTCGCCCGCAGCTTTTCCTGGGTCACTGCCGCCACCACCGGGGTATCCTGGGTGATCAAGGCGATGGGGCCGTGCTTTAGTTCACCGGACGCATATGCTTCCGAATGGATATAAGAAACCTCTTTCAGCTTCAATGAACCCTCCAGCAAAATGGAGTGATCCAGCCCCCTTCCGATCATGAACAAATCCTTTGCCGACAGTACCTTATTGGCAAGGACATGGATCTCCCTGCGCTTTTCCAGCACTTTTTTCATGATCTCCGGGGTTCTCTGCAGTTCCCTGATGAAACTCTGCGTCTGCTCCACATCATAAACACCCCGCAGCCCTGCCATTTTTGCCACAATCAGGTAAAACAGCGCCAGCTGCGTCGTATAAGCCTTTGTGCTTGCCACGGCTATCTCCGGCCCCGCATTGGTGTAAAGCACATAATCGCTCTCCCTCGCAATGGAAGATCCCCTGACGTTGATGATGGAAAGGCATTTCGCGCCCCTCCTCCTGGCGTATTTGACCGCTTCTAACGTATCGATCGTCTCACCGGACTGGGAGACCGCAATGACTAAGGTCTTCTCATCGATCACCGGATCGGAATACATAAACTCAGACGCCATATCCACAGCAATGTGCATATGCAGGATCGATTTCACTAATGCCTGTGCCACAAGTCCCGCGTGCATGGCTGTACCGCAGGCAATGATGTTGATCCTCTCGCATTCCGTAAACAGCGAATCCGGCACGCCGTCCGAGCTAAAATCCGGCATTCCGTTTACCACGCGGTTTTCTATGGTGCGCGCAACGGCCTCCGGCTGCTCCATGATCTCTTTTTCCATATAAAACGGATAACCGTTTTTTTCAGCGCTGTTTAATTCCCAGTCCGCGGTAAGGTATTCCGGTTCTTTGACTTCTCCGCTGAAATCGGTAAGCTTTGCTTCCTTTCCGCTCATTTCTAAAATGTGATATTCTGGGACTACAAAATAGCGGTTCGTAAAACGGCAGAGCGCCGTCAGATCAGATGCCAGCATGCCGCCCTCCCCGCAGAGCGTCGCTACGATCGGACTGACATTTCTGATGGAATAAATCATTCCCTCGCGGTCGGAGAACATCATGACCAAGGCAAATGTCCCTTTCAATTTCCCGACTGTCTTACGGATGGCTTCTTTGGGATCCCCTTCATAAAAATGATCCAGCAGGACCGCCGCCACCTCGCTGTCTGTCTCGGACTGCAATCTGTCTGCGAGATCATAGTCGGCGATCAGCTCTCTGTAGTTTTCAATGATCCCGTTATGGACAAGCGTGACTCTTCCCGCCTGATGCGGATGCGCGTTCGCATCGTTGACGCCGCCGTGGGTCGCCCACCTTGTGTGTCCGATGCCGCATGCCGCTCCTTTTGCTTTTCCCTCACACTTCTGCCGCAAGTCTTTCACTCTTCCGGCGCGCTTGTAAATCTGGATCTCCTCCTCTTTCATCACCGCGATCCCCGCGCTGTCATATCCCCGGTATTCTAACAGCTCCAGGGCATCCAGCAGCACTTCTTTGACATTTTCACTTCCTGTATAACCTATAATTCCACACATATTTCCTCTCATTCTGCCGCTGTCAGGCGGTCTTTCCACAAAGGGGATTTGTGCGGCAGCACAAATCCCGGATTGAAAATTTCAATTTTCAATCTTTCTCCTCATCTTCTTCCATCAATTGCTTTTTCGTTTTTCCCGAAAGAATGCGTTCGCCCCGCTTTCCCCGGGAACGCTTTTGTTTCCTTTATGCCGTATTTGTTTTGCAGTCGCCTGCATATTTGCCGGCATATCTCGCACAGGAACTGTACGGAAGAGCATCCGCCGAATCTTCGATCACTCTTCTCCTCGTCAACCTTTCTCACAGGTACATGGCGCTTCTTGGGAGAAGGCCCTCCTCTCCCGCATATATGGTTTGGAATCTTCCGGTTTATCATACATTCAGTAAAACCGCATATCTGAACTTACCACCTTTATTTATTTTTCAATGTCCGACGTGTTTACTATACTATCATATGCGAAAAAAGTCCAGCAGTTCTTTTGCGGCGAGCGCATGAAAAAGGACTGAGCCGCCGGGGGATTTTTCCAGCCCCAGCGTGTCAGCCCCTTTTCCTAGGTCACTTCTTCCATCCAGCCGTATAGATCCTCTAATTTTCCCCACTGGATCCCGGTTAAAGTATCATAGAGCTTCCGGGTCAGCTCTCCGATCTTAAAATCGTTAATGGTCACCACGTCATCCTTGTAACGAAGCTCCCCGACAGGCGATACCACAGCCGCTGTTCCTGTCCCGAATACTTCCTCAAGCGTTCCGTCATGGCCGGCTTTCATCAGATCGTCGATGGAAATCTTTGTCTCATGCACCTGATAGCCCCAGTCCCTCAGAATATGGATCATGGAGTCCCTGGTAACGCCCGGAAGAACCGTTCCCTCGATGGGCGCTGTGTAAATCTCCCCCGAGATCTTGAACATGATGTTCATGGTCCCTACTTCCTCTACATATTTGCGATGCACTCCGTCTAGCCAGAGCACCTGGGAATATCCCATCTTCTCAGCCTTTACCTGCCCTAAGATGGATCCCGCGTAATTGCCGCCGCATTTCGTGTAGCCCGTGCCGCCCTTCACGGCGCGCACCAGTTCGTCCTCCACTAATATCCTGACCGGATTGATCCCCTCTGCATAATAAGCCCCCACCGGAGAGCAGATGATCATGAATTTGTAGGAGGATGCCATATGGACGCCCAGCGACGATTCCGTGGCGAACATAAACGGACGGATATACAGGGAAGTCTCCGGCTCTGAGGGAACCCAGTCTTTTTCCACTCTGACCAGCGCTTTGACCGCTTCCACAAACATATCCGCCGGAAACTCCGGCATGCACAACCTCTCATTGGAACGGATCATTCTCTCCGCGTTCTTTTCCGGCCGGAAAAGCTGGATCTTTCCCTCTTTGGTGCGGTACGCTTTCAGTCCCTCAAACGTCTCCTGCGCATAATGGAGGGTTACGCAGGATGGCTCTAATGAGATCGGGCCATACGGCACAATCCTCGCGTCTTTCCATCCTTCTTCCCTTGTCCAATCCATAACAAACATATGATCCGTCATATATTGTCCAAATCCGAGATGCTTTTGATCGGGCTTCTCTTTAAACTTCCCCCTCTTCTCAAACTTGATATCCATTTTCATTTCCTCCACCGCTCAATCTTTCTTTCCTGAACACAATTATGATACTTTCCTTTTTTCGTGTCAAGATGATTCCGGTGGTTTCCAAAGCGCATTCCCACAAGCCATGGCGCTTATTTTCCCTTACCACTCTTTTTTTATGTCGCTTTCCTCCACCCCATAGGCCCGCATAAATTCTTCCAGATCCTTTCGGCTGCGTATCAGAGAAACTTCTGTGAATTTGCCCGTGTTCCTTTCCTTAAACCCGGCAACCTGCTCCCCGTTGCAGATACTCGCCCGTATCACCGGCTGCTGCGTTTCCTTGTCATAAAGATGTGCTGCTGTTTTTTTCCGAAACATAGAGATACCTCGCTATCCGAACCGAAACATCTGCTCAGATCATAAATCTTTCTTATATCGCGCTTCAATCCTGACGTAGGCAAGCATGATTCCCAGCGACCATGCCAGCACGCCAAACACAAGAACTAGAAATGCCGGGGAGTTTTGTTCCAAAAACAGAAGCGGCACTCCTATAAGTTCAAAAATAAGGGCGGACACACTCCAAAGCTCTGCAACGGCACGATTGTATCTATCGACATCATCGACCAGCGGCGACTTTGCAAAGGTGAAAACCAGCGACCATGCCAGCACGCCAAACACAAGAACTAGAAATGCCGGGAAGTTTTGTTCCAAAAACAGAAGCGGCACTCCTATAAGTTCAAAAATAAGGGCGGACACACCCCAAAGCTTTGCAACGGCACGATTGTATCTATCGACATCATCGACCAGCGGCGGCTTTGCAAAGGTGAAAAAACTGACGGGTTTTTGGGAATGTTTCGAGCTTATGCCTATCAATGAAAGCAAAACCGCAACAATGCTCCAGACCGCAAAAGCGATAATCATGAATATATCCCCCCTTTCGATAGCCTCGGATAAAAATACCTCATTCCTTCCAGAATAGAGTCTTCGAGATCCGCATCCAGTGACACAAACGCAAACTGTTCTTCTAACCCCTCCAGAGAGTCAGGGAAAACTTTGATCTGGATCCACACATTATCTTAATGCTTACTGAAATGTTATCCTCAATAAACATTATTATAAAGCACAAATCTGCAAAAAACCACTATTTTTTGAGTCCATAAGATAAATCGTGCAGGCATGCCGTCTTCCGATGGCTGCGTCTGCATTTCTCCAGTCTGTTCAGCAGCGTTTTTGCTCCTGTATTTTCATGCTGATGACCGTGTGTCTGCCTTTCCTGCGGGGGCTGGAATTGTTTTCATTTGGCATCTTTTCTTTTGCGCTTTAATGATCCGTCTTTAAGACCGGAGATATCCTTTTATAAACAAGGAACGTAATCCCTACCGAGAACAGGGCTTTGACCAAAGTAAAGGGCGCGTTAAAGCATACCAGGCACTGCAGTATGCTCTTCATGGATGGAAGTATCAGCTGGTAGGCTGCCAATACGGCTTCTTCACTCATGAAGTTATAATATACCGGATACACCAGGTAATAATTTGCGATGATGCTGGCCAGCGCCATGATCCCCGCGCCGAGCAGCGCGCCGCGCAAGGCGTTGCTTCTGGTCTTTTTATGCTTATAGACCAGTCCCGCCGGAAGCACAAATGCCGCTCCTAAAATGAAGTTCGCGAGTTCCCCCACGCCACCGGTAGATGTGATGAATAGGTGGAGCGCATTTTTTATCAGGCAGATCAGCACTCCGCAGACAGGCCCGAGAGAAAAGGAACCGATCAGCGCCGGCAGCTCCGATAAATCCATTTTAATGAAGCTCGGCATAAACGGCACGGAAAAATCCAAAAACATTAAGATGTAGGCAACCGCAGAGAGCATTGCCGTGACGGTAAGATATTTGATATCCACTTTTTTTGCGTGTTCTGCCGGCATTTTGCCAGACATTGGTTTGTTTGCGTCCATTGTCGCTCATCTCCTTTTCCAGAAATTCCAGAGAGCTTTTTCACATTTCCTTTCGATCGGAAAAAGAAAACCCTGAATCAACGAATCGACTCAGGGCATTACTCATGCAGGAAACCGCCGCTTACAGCGGTCTTCAAACATACTCCTCTTCTCTCATCCAGACTATACTGTCGGTTCCGGATTCTCACCGGATCAGCTGCTGTTCGCAGGTCACGGACTTTTCACCTTGCAGTGAAATCACCGTCGGTCGGGAATTTAGATAACATGAATTATCCTATGTTATTTATCACCCTGCCCCGAAGAATTTCTATATTATTTTTTATGGGTTTATCGTACTCTTTTTCTGCGGAAAAGTCAACACTATTTTATTTTCATTGTCAAAGAAATCCTCTTCTTTGGCACATCCACAGACAGCACCTGCACCTCCACGACATCGCCGACGCTCACGGCCTCTAAGGGGTGTTTGATAAATCTGTCACTCATCTCGGAAATATGTACCAATCCGTCCTGATGGACTCCGATATCCACAAACGCCCCAAAATCAATGACATTGCGGACCGTTCCCTTTAAGCGCATCCCGGGGGCAAGGTCTTTCATCTCCAGGACGTCGCTGCGCAGGATCGGCTTTGGCATATCCTCACGGGGATCCCTGGCCGGTTTCTCCAGCTCTTTGGCAATGTCCCGCAGCGTGATCTCCCCTATCTCCAGTTCCTCCGCCATTTTTTTATAGTCGGGCACTTTTCGGGAAATTCCGTCCAGATTCCTGTTTTTGATGTCCTCTGCGGCATAGCCGAGCTTCTCCAGGAAGCGTTTTGCGGCTTCGTAGCTCTCAGGATGCACGCCGGTGGCATCCAGCGGATTTTTCCCGTCGTTGATCCGCAGGAATCCCGCGCACTGTTCATATGCTTTCGGCCCCAGCTTCGCCACCTTTAAAAGCTGGGCACGCGTTTCAAACCTGCCGTTTTCCTCACGGTAAGCCACGATATTTTTCGCGATGGCCTTGGTGATGCCGGATACATATTCCAGCAGGGAGGCGGAGGCGGTATTTAAGTCTACGCCGACTTTATTTACGCAGTCCTCCACCACTCCGCTCAGCGCTTCGCTTAGTTTTTTCTGGTTCATATCGTGCTGGTATTGCCCGACGCCGATGGATTTCGGGTCGATCTTCACCAATTCCGCCAACGGATCCTGCAGCCGCCTTGCCATGGAGACCGCGCTCCTTTGTCCCACGTCAAAGTCTGGAAACTCTTCGGAGGCCAGCTTGCTCGCAGAATAGACAGAGGCTCCGGCCTCGTTGACGATGATGTACTGTACTTTGACCGGAAGCTCCTTTATCAGGTCTACGATCACCTGCTCCGATTCCCTGGAGGCTGTCCCGTTCCCTAAGGATATCAAGGTAACGTGGTATCTGGAGATGAGTTTCTTTAGCACCGCTTTCGCTTCTTCTATCCTGTTCTGGGGCGCGGTGGGATAGATCACCGTGGTGTCTAACACCTTTCCGGTGGGATCTACCACTGCTAGCTTGCATCCAGTGCGGAACGCCGGATCCCATCCGAGTACGACCTGCCCCGCGATGGGCGGCTGCATTAAGAGCTGCTCTAAGTTTTTGCCGAAGACCTTTATGGCGCCATCCTCCGCCCGCTCGGTCAGTCCGTTTCGGATCTCACGTTCGATCGCCGGCGCGATGAGGCGGTCATATGCGTCTTTTACCACCTCTTTGAGGACAGGAGACGTCTCTTTGTTGTCTTTTACAATGACCTGTTTCTCTAAATACCGCAGGATCTCTTCCACGGGCGCTTCCACCTTCACGGTCAGGACTTTTTCGTTTTCCCCGCGGTTGATGGCCAGAATGCGGTGCCCCGCTATTTTCCCTGCCGGCTCGCAAAAATCATAATACATTTCGTATACCGTCTCTGCTTCCGGGTCTTTCGCGCTGGAAATCACATGGCCCTTTTTAGCTGTGAGGTCACGGATGCGGGTGCGGTAACCCGCCTCGTCGGAAATGCTTTCCGCAAGGATGTCCTTGGCTCCCGCAATGGCTTCCTCCGCCGTTTCCACTCCTTTTTCCGGATCGATGTAGCCTGCCGCTTCTTCCGCCAGGGAATCCTTTATCATCTGGAGCATGATGATATTGGCGAGAGGTTCTAGTCCTTTCTCCTTTGCCATGGTGGCTCTGGTGCGCCGTTTCGGTTTGTAGGGACGGTATAAGTCCTCCAGCGCCACCATCGTTTCCGCCGCCGCAATCTGCGCCTTTAATTCCTCTGTCAGCTTGCCCTGCTCCTCAATGCTGGCAAGCACCGTCTCTTTTCGCTCCTCTAAGCCTCTCAGGTAATTTAACCTCTCATAAAGGCTGCGGAGGATCTCATCGCTTAAGGATCCGGTTGCCTCTTTCCGGTAACGCGCAATGAAAGGGATCGTGTTCCCCTCGTCGATCAATCTTATAGCGGCATCCGCCTGCTGCTGCTTTATGTGAAGTTCCTCCGCTAATTTTCGGGTAATATCCATTGCAATCTCCATGCCTTTCTGTCTGCTGCCCTCGCCAGAATGCCAATGTTTGGCGTTTCCTTGGCGTTTCTTTCATTATTCCTCTCATTCCGCCGCCGTCAGGCGGTCTTTTCATAAAAGGGACTTTGTGCGGCAGCACAAATCCCAGATTGAAAATTTCAATTTTTTCATTTCTTTCATTCCATGGTTTTATCTTAGCAGTTTTTTGCAGACTTTACAAATAGATTTTGGTTTCTTTTTGGTCTCGCACATGGTAAAATAAGGGAAAACCCGCAATCATTCCCGCCAGATCCGGCCGCCTGCCGCAAGGCTGCTAGGGGATCTGATGCGACGTTGCCGGGACAGTAACAGAAGTTTTTATCCGGAGGCTGTTTATGGACAATCGATTTTACCAGAATGACCGCCATTCCAGACGAATGGAGTCCCTCTCTTTGATCATGGGCTTTACCGCCCTTATGACGATATGCTTTGTATATACAACTTTCCTCTGCGGGTCTTTGAGCATCGTCTTTGCCCTGCTTTCGCGCGGAGGGGAAATGCGCCTAAGCTACGGCGCTAAGATCGGGCTTGTTTTAGGCTCCGTCAGCCTCGGGATCATCGCCGCCCTGATGCTCTATACGCTGCTGGTGGCGAATCTTTACTATGGCGGCATGGAAAATATGCTGCGGGAAATCTACCAGATGATGGGGATCGATTATGATGCCCTGCTCAGAAACTATCCATAGCCGCTTTATGCCGCTGTCTTTAAATGGCCAGCAGATCGGCGTGAAACAAGAGCAGCGCCATATTTTTCACGAGGAAATTTGCTGCCAGCAGGATCAGTGACAGCCACAGATAGCCATCCCGGTAACGCATTCCGATCGCGATCTTCCCTTTTGAAAGCCGCTCCACGGTCTGGCTGAGGAGAAACCATCCGCCGAGGACCGCGGCATACGGTATCAGGGGCTGATAACAGAAACTCCTCCACAGCTTCCCCTCAAACAAGGCGTAAAACGCCCTGGTCGTGCCGCAGCCGGGACAGTAATATCCTGTGATCTCATGAAAGAGGCAGGGATATATGTATGTTTCTATGCGGAATCCTGTCATTCGGTGACAGAAAAGATAGAGGACCGCTGCCGCAAGCACGCAAAGCCCCGCAGCATATAATCCATGTTCTATCCCTCCGCTGTCTTCTGCTTTTCTCTGAGATTCCATAGTCCCTCCGTTTCTGTGTCCTTGCGGGCAGTTTCCGTGTTGTTTTTCGTTTGCATATGGCATTTTTTCATTTTTATGGTATAATGGTGTTAAACATAACTGCTGTATGATATCTGGAAAGGAAAAGGATGATCCTTATGATGCCTGTTGAAATTTCTCCGTATGGAAAATACATGGACTACTCCGTTTATCCCGGAAGTCCCGCCGGGCAGGGCGAGCGTGTCAAAGGCGCGCTGCCGCCGGAAGAATGTGAAACCTGTAAGAACCGGAAATATCAGGACGGTTCCGATGAAAACGTATCTTACAAATCCGCCGCGCATATTTCTCCCCAGGCTGCCGGAGCCGCGGTGCGCGCCCACGAGGGAGAGCATGTATCCAACGCTTATTCCAAGGCTGCCGAAAAAAACGGGAAAGTCGTGTCGGCTTCCGTATCGATCCATACTGCCATCTGTCCGGAATGCGGCCGCACTTACGTTTCCGGCGGCACCACCAGCACTATGATCAAATATCCCAATGAGTCAAATCCTTACCAGCAGGAGCGCAAGGCTCAGGATGCGATCCGTCTGGCAGGCCGCCAGATCGACCTGATTGCCTAATGGCCTGCGCGCCACCGAATCTTCCGCGAAAAGGAGCTGCTCTATGAAACGTTCTTCCAAAGAAATCAAGCGGATATCCAGGGATATCCTAAACGACCGGTACCGTGTCCCTATGGGAGCTTTCTTTGCCGCCAGCATGATCCCCATGCTCATGGAACTCCCTTTTTCCCTGTCTATGGGGGCGCAGCCTTCCACATCGTCGCTCATCATCGCCTGGATAGCGGAATTTCTGATTCTGCTGGTACGCTTTGTTCTGAATGCCGGGCTGCTCCTTGTCCATTTTAACATGACACGGAACAGACCGTTTCACATAGGGCAGATTTTTGTCCCTTTCCGCCAGCAGACAGAGCGGTATTTCGGAACCGGCGTCTTGACCGCGCTGTTGTTTTTCCTTGGAACCGCGCCTTTTCTCGGCGGTTTCCTGTTTTTTTATTTTTCAGGCGGAAGCGGCGCCGCTGCCGCAGTATTGGTCGCGGCTGCCGCCATATCCCTGATCTTGGATCTGTTTTTATTGCTCACCTATTATCTGACCGTTTTTGTCCTGCTGGATCATCCGCAGCTGCGGATCATTCCCGCCTTTCAGGAATGCCGCAGGCTGATGCAGAGCAACCGCCGGCGGCTTTTTTATCTTTTCCTCAGTTTCATCGGTCTGGATGCGCTGATCTTCCTCTCTTTCGGGATCGCGGCTCTCTGGGTCGTACCCTACCAGAATGAAACGCTCGTCATTTTTTATATGGACTGCACCGGAGAATTAGATCATGTTCCGGTGCGCCAGTATCCTTAGCATCTGTGAGCCATTCATGGGCACCTATAAGCAGCCATGAGCGCCATGGCAGCCGCTTCCCGCCCTGCCCATGGTCAAAGCAACGCGGACAGCGCGCGCACAGCGGCATCTAAATAGGGATGCCCCAGCTCATGGAAGCTGCCTTTATCCGCTTTTTCCGCGAACGACGGATCCAGCGGCAGCTTTCCGAATACGGGCAGCTTTAGCTCTTCCGCCACTTTCTCAATCCTGCTCTCACCGAACAATCGGATCTCTTTCCCGCAATCCGGGCATTTTAAATAGCTAAAGTTTTCCACGATACCCAAGACGGGGATATGCATCAGCTCTGCCATATGATAGGCTTTTTTTACAATCATCTGCACCAGCTCCTGGGGAGAGGTCACGATAATGGCTCCGTTCACCGGAAGGGATTGGAACACCGTCAGAGGCACATCTCCCGTCCCCGGAGGCATGTCCACAAAAAGATAGTCCAGATCGCCCCATACGGTTTCGTTCCAGAACTGCCTGACCACTCCGGCAATCACAGGTCCTCTCCAGATGACCGGGTCTTCCTCATTGTCCAGCAGCAGATTGATGGACATGATCTTTGTGCCGTTTTCCGTTTCCATTGGCACCATTCCCTGCTCGCTTCCGCAGACCTGCCCATGCACGCCAAACATTTTGGGAATGGACGGCCCTGTAATGTCCGCATCCATAATTCCTATCTTATATCCCGCCTTATTCATGGCAACGGCTAAGGCAGCCGTCACAAAGGATTTTCCCACGCCGCCTTTTCCGCTGACAATTCCAATGACCTTTTTGATATCAGACGCTGTATTCATCGGTTCTTTGGTTATCCCATGCGCGCCTTTCTTCAGGGAAGCGCTTTGGCATCCCTGGCAGCTTTCCTTGGAACAGCCGGAAGCGGCACTGCAGCTACTGTTTTTGGGCATATCTTCCCCCTCCATTTCCTTTACTTATTCTTTTTGTTATATTTTCTCTCTACATAGTCTTCTTATTCTTTTCATTTTATAAGTATATCACACTTTTGTTTTCTTGCGAATAGCATATTGTTTTTATATATCACAAAAAGAGGCGTCGCCTGATACGACAGCCTCTTTTGACGATATGATTCAACGATATGATGACTATTTGCCCAGCTCTGCTTTTAACGCAGTAGTGAGGGCAGGTACGATCTTATTCAAATCCCCGACGATTCCATAATCAGCCACATCGAAGATCGGAGCATCCTCATCCTTGTTGATCGCGATGATCAGATCCGACTCTTCCATACCAGCTACATGCTGGATCGCTCCAGAAATGCCGATGGCAAAGTAAAGGTTGGGACGAACGGTCTTTCCGGTCTGCCCTACCTGATAATCCTGCGCCAGCCATCCGTTTTCCACAACGGCACGGGAACAGCTCACGGTTCCTCCCAGAACTTCCGCTAATTCCTGCAGCATCTGGAAATTTTCTTTGCTGCCGACGCCCCGGCCGCCGGAAACGAGGATTTTAGCATCCATAATGTTTTCTACCGTGCCGACTGCTTTCACGATATTTAAAATCTCAACATATCTGTCGTTCGGAGCAAATCCCGGGTTGAACTCGACCACTTCGGCCTTTGCGCCTTTGACCGGGGCAAGCTTCTGCATTACGCCCGGACGTACCGTCGCCATCTGCGGACGGTTGTACGGACAGGCAATGGTCGCGATCGTGTTGCCGCCAAATGCCGGACGCGTCATCAACAGCTGCTTATGCAATTGCTCCTGTCCCGCAACCGGATTCAACGGATAATCGCCGATCTCAAGTACCGTACAGTCTGCTGTCAGGCCGGTCTTTACCCTTGCGGAAACGGTCGGACCTAAATCCCTTCCGATCGCAGTCGCGCCGACTAAGACGATTTCCGGCTTATATTCATTGATCACAGAAGCAAGCGCGTGTGCATATGGCTCTGTCCGGTATACCTCAAGCTCCTTGTCGTCTACTACGATCACTCTGTCAGCGCCGTGCTCTGCCAATGGATCTACCAGATCTTTTACATTGTAGCCGAGAAGCACCGCGGTAACCTGCGTGTCTAAATCCGCCGCTAATTCTTTTGCTTTTCCGATCAACTCGAAGGCAATGCCGCTTAATTCATTGTCTACCTGCTGCGCGTATATAAATACGCCCTTATATTCTTCTAAACCCATCTTCTTTCACCACTTTTCCTTCATTTTATTAGATGACATGTTTCTCTTTTAATTTGCCCATGATGTACTCTACAGACTCGGCCGCATCGAGAACTACTTTTTCTCCCGCGCCTTTACGCACTTTGTCGGATGCTTTTGCAATCTTGGTAGGAGAACCCTTTAAGCCAAGATCGGAATCATCCACATCCTTTAAGTCCGCTCTGCCCCAAACGGTCACATCTTTTTTGTATGCGTCAAAGATGCCGCCCGGCGTCATGTAGCGGGGAACATTTAACTCAGAAAGAGCAGTGATCAGGCAGGGCATTTTTGCTTTGATCTCATGGTATCTGTCTTCATACTGCCTCTTCACGATGACATGATCGCCTTCGATTTTGATCCCCTCCGCATAGGAAATCACCGGCAATCCAAGATGCTCGGCAATCTGCGGCCCAACCTGCGCCGTATCTCCGTCGATCGCCTGGCGTCCTGTGATGATCAGGTCGTAATCGAGATTTCTCAGCGCGCCGGCAATCGTGGTGGAAGTAGCCCAGGTGTCCGCTCCGCCTAATACCCTGTCCGTTACAAGGATCGCCTTATCCGCTCCCATTGCCATCGCCTCGCGCAGGATATCATCCGCTTTCGGAAGTCCCATGGTGAGTACGGTCACTTCTGCGCCTGTCTCCTCTTTGATTCTGAGAGCTGCCTCAAGGCCGGCTTTGTCATCCGGATTCATGATTGCAAGCATGGATGCTCTGTCGAGCGTACCGTCCGGGTTGAACTTCACTCCGCCTTTGGTATCCGGTACCTGTTTAATACATACAACTATATTCACGGTCATTCACTCCTTCATTTTATTTTATAGGGAAGCGCTTTCACGCTTTGTCAGCCCTGCGCTTCTAATACCAGCTTCCTGCCATTATTTCAATAATGCGCCGGAGATTACCATCCTCTGAACCTCGCTGGTTCCTTCGTAAATCTCGGTAATCTTAGCATCGCGCATCATGCGCTCCACGTCGTACTCTCTGATATATCCATATCCGCCGAAGAGCTGGACCACCTCGGTGGTGACAGCCATTGCCGTCTCCGCCGCGAATAATTTTGCTTTTGCAGCCTCCACGGAGTATACCTTCTGTGTCGCCTTTGCCATAGCTGCCTTGTAAACTAACAGCTGCGCGGCCTCCACTCTGGTCGCCATATCCGCCAATTTAAACTGTGTGTTCTGCTGCTGCGCGATGGAACGGCCGAACTGCTTTCTCTCTTTGGTGTAAGCGATGGCACGCTCTAACGCGCCCTCCGCGATACCTAATGCCTGAGCGGCGATACCGATGCGTCCGCCGTCAAGGGTGTGCATCGCGATCGGGAAACCTTTTCCCTGCGGACCCAAGAGATTCTCTTTCGGGATCCTGCAGTCCTCAAAAATCAATTCATATGTGGAAGAACCACGGATACCCATCTTTTTCTCCTTGGTTCCAAAAGAAAAGCCCGGTGCGCCCTTATCTACGATAAACGCGGAAAAGTTCTTTTTCTTTCTGCCCCTCTTATCTTCCGTGATGCCCGTGATGGCGATCACGATATAAACATCCGCTACTTTGCCGTTGGTGATAAAGCATTTTGAACCGTTTAACACCCACTCGTCACCGTCTAGGACAGCCTTGGTCTGAGCGCCCTGCGCATCGGTGCCTGCTCCCGGCTCTGTCAGGGCAAACGCGCCGATCTTCTCGCCTGTGGCAAGGGCTCTGACATATTTCTGCTTCTGCTCCTCCGTGCCATAGGTCATAATCGGGTCAATGCAAAGAGAAGTATGGGCAGATACGATAACGCCGGTGGTGCCGCAGACTTTGGACAATTCCTCCACGCACATGACATAGGTGAGCGGATCGCAGCCCTGTCCGCCGTACTCCTTTGGTACCGGTATTCCCATGAAACCGTATTTCTGCATTTTCTTCACTGTCTCCATTGGGAACTCTTCCGTCTCATCCACTTCCTGCGCCAATGGTTTTACTTCTGTTTCAGCAAATTCTCTGAAGAGAGAACGCACCATTTCATGTTGTTTATCTAAAGCAAAATCCATGATATAAACACTCCTTTAATTTTTATTCTCATTCTTTGTTGTATGCGTGATTCCTCTGCCTATTTGGAATAGTCATAGAAACCGATACCGGTTTTACGTCCCAGCTTACCTGCGCGCACCATTTTCTTAAGGAGCGGATGCGGACGGTATTTCGGATCGCCTGTCTCATCATATAAGACATTCATAATGGCAAGGCAGATATCAAGGCCTACTAAGTCAGCCAACTCTAAGGGTCCCATCGGATGGTTTGCGCCCAGCTTCATCGCCGTGTCGATGCCCTCGACAGAAGCAACGCCGTCAGCTAAAATGCCGATGCCCTCGTTGATCATCGGGATCAGGATCCTGTTTACGACAAATCCCGCCGCCTCTTTTACTTCTACCGGAGTCTTGCCGATCTCTTTGGAAACAGCAACGATCTTATCTTTCATCTCATCCGGTGTGTTCTCTCCCTGGATCACCTCGATCAGCTTCATCACAGGAGCCGGATTAAAGAAGTGCATGCCGATGACCGGCCTGTCAAGCCCCGCGCCGATCTCTGTGATGGAAAGGGAAGAGGTGTTGGTAGCAAACAGGCAGGTAGATGGCACGATGTCCTGAAGCTCTTGAAAGGTCTGCTTCTTTACATCCATGACCTCAAGGGCAGCCTCAATGATCAGGTCTGCATCCTTGCAGATGTCTTTTGTGCCGGTTGTGATTTTGGCAAGGATCTTGTCCGCGTCCTCCTGTGACATTTTGCCTTTTTCTACCCGCTTCGCGAAGCCCTTTGCGATCTTGTTTTTGCCGTTTGCCGCAAATTCATCGCTGATGTCACATAAATAAACCTCATATCCCTCTGTCTGTGCAAATGCCTGTGCAATCCCGGAACCCATCGTTCCCGCTCCAATAACGCCAACTTTCATGCTGGAAACCTCCTAAAATTTATTTTTGGTATTTATCTCCCTCCGGCACTTTATCCCTGATGGCTTCCTGCCGCCGGGCCATTCACCAAATGAACAGATTCCTATCGAAATATGAAATCTGTTCATCCGGTTCCTTTGCTATGTTATTTTATTCCCTCTCAACAATCGTAGAACAGCCCATGCCGCCGCCGATGCACAGAGTCGCAAGGCCTCTTTTCGCTCCTCTTTTCTGCATCTCATGCAGCAAAGTGACCAGAATGCGGCAGCCGGACGCTCCTACCGGATGTCCTAACGCAATGGCGCCGCCGTTTACGTTTACTTTGGACATATCAAAGTGCAAGTCTCTTGCCACCGCGACAGACTGTGCCGCAAATGCCTCGTTTGCCTCCACCAGATCCATGTCCTCAATGGTAAGACCGGTCTTCTCGAATACTTTTCTTGTGGAAGCGACAGGTCCTACACCCATGATCTCCGGCTCTACGCCGCCAAGCGCTCCGGCAACCCAGGTAGCCATCGGAGTAACGCCGAGCTCTTTTGCTTTTTCTTCGCTCATCACAACGATTGCCGCCGCGCCGTCATTGATACCGGAAGCGTTTCCTGCTGTCACAAGGCCGCCCTCTTTGCCGGAGCAGCATTTCAGTTTTGCTAAGGACTCTACGGTTGTGCCGGCACGCGGACCTTCATCTGTAACAAAATCAACGATTTCTTTTTTCACTTTCACTGGAACCGGAACGATCTCATCTTTGAATTTGCCCTCAGCAATTGCTTTTTCGCATTTCTGCTGGCTGTTTGCGGCAAACTCATCCAATTCCTCACGGGTAATGCCATATCTGTCACATACATTCTCTGCAGTGATCATCATATGATAGTGGTTGAACGCATCTGTCAGCGCGTCATTGACCATCGTATCAATGATGGTGGCATTGTTCATACGATATCCAAAACGAGCTTTTGTCATGGCATAGGGAGCCATAGACATGTTTTCCATACCGCCGGCAACAACGATATCCGCCTGTCCTGCTAAAATCTGTGCCGCTGCCTCGTTCACGCATTTCAATCCGGAACCGCATACAACATTCAACGTAACGGCCGGAACCTCGATCGGTAAGCCGGCTTTGATGGATGCCTGGCGCGCAACGTTCTGCCCCTGTGCAGCCTGGATCACGCAGCCCATCAGCACCTCATCCACCTGCTCCGGCTTTACGCCGGCTCTGTTTAATGCTTCCTTGATTACGATCGCGCCTAAATCCGCTGCCGGAACGTTGCTCAACGCTCCGCCCATTTTACCGATTGCAGTACGGCAAGCACCTGCTAACACTACTTTTTTTGCCATTTCCTCGTCTCCTTTTGATCAACAAATTTGCCGGAAAATGCTGTTAATTTTTTAACAATCTTT
>CAZAMD010000029.1:0-29029 GCA_964486485.1 uncultured Roseburia sp.
CCATGCAGGAGCATTTCTGCCCTTGCATGGCCGCTTTTCTGTTGTCCCGCTTGAAGAAGGCCGACTCGAATTTGCTTGTTTTGGCAAATCCCTAAGTTCAATCCCCCAAAAGCAAGGGCTTTTCTTTGTTCACAATAATGGCAGCCGTTTTTCCTGATCCCTGATTTTTCTGATCCCTTATGTTCCTGATTCCTTATGCACGAGGTCGCTTAAGTATCCCGCCGCCTGCTCCGCCTTTGCAAGGCCCGCATCTCCTCCGCAGCATAGCTCAATGAGGCCGTATTCAAATTTTGCCAGCCGCTCCTTTTTCTCTTTGCTCAGGGACGCCGCGTATTCACTGATGGTGAATTTCATCAGCTGCTTCATGTAATGGGCCATCCGCAGCTTCGCTCCCTCCTCATCGCCGAGCTTGTGCCGGATGCCGGACATATGCCTGTTGTACGCTATGACCTTGTCCTGCCGCTGCTGCTCTTCTTCCCTGTTCTTTGCTTTGACGTCATAGTACTCAAAGGCCTCCTCAAGAGCCTCGGAAAACTCTGCCCGGAAATCCACCGGGCGCAGGAACACGCGGAATACATCTCTTTTATTGATGAAAAAATGGAGCTGCGGCGCACTGATCGTCGTCGCATAAACGATGCACACGATCTCTGGATGCTCGCTGTTGATGTAGCTGACCAGCTGTTCCCCGTTATGCCCGTCTATGAGCATGCCCGTCACCACCACCTGATACTTGTTTTTCTCGATCATCTCCATTGCTTCTATCCCGTTTTCCGTTACGTCGATCTCCAGGTCCTTGTCACTCATCGCGCGCAAAAACGATTCTATGACATCCCTGTGTTTGTTGGCAAATAAGAGTTTTCTCGCCATAATAGATTCCCCCCCTGTCTCCCAGAAATTGCATCTAAGAGAAGTATAACATGCTTTTCCCCTCTTTGGTACTATTTTTCCTGGCATCTTGTTTTTTTTCGCAGCTCCTGATGACCATTTTCACCTTTGGAAGCAGTGTCGCGTCCATCTCAACGCCGCGGTATTTCTCTCCTGTGCCTCTCTGAACGCCGCAGCCCATGACCTGCGTCACTGTCATGCCTGTTACGCCAAGCTCATACCAGACGCCATACACTTCGCCCGTCAGCGCGTTCATGATTTCTTCTGTCATAACGTTATCCTCCTCAATGTGTATATGATCAGGATGGAATGCAGCTCGGAAAGCGCATATGCATCCAAAAGAAAAAAGCGCGCTTTTCCCTTGATCCACAGCTTTGTGGTTCAAAAAAAAAGCATCGCTTTTCCTGTTTTTTTATATCCCCGCAGGTTTTTTGTTCACATTTTATTCATTTAAGATTAAAGAATCTTTCATTATGTAAACATGGAAATTTCATTTCTCCTGTCTATACTATAATCAATGCATATGCGGTTTTCTAGTAATTCGGTTACTATTCCTATACACTTTTTCATAATCTGCCAGACGGTCGATCCGCCTGGCAGCCTCCCTTTTATAAGGATTTTCCCCGTTCCTACGCCGTCCGGCTGTCAAAGAGCAAGCCAGTCCTCAAAGATCCGGCCGCCAGATTCCAGTGTGCCACATGCTCCGGCTGTCAAAGAGCAGGCTAGACCTCAAAGATCAGGTCGCCATAAGATGGCATTGGCCACATCGCCTTATCGACCAGCATCTCCAGTTCATCGACAGGTTTCCTCAGTTCATCCATCGCGGTTTTTACGACGTCCCTGTAGTAAACCGCCTGCTCCCTGCCCTCTTTCATGGCAGCCGCCTGTTCTGTCACACGCTGCAGCTCCACCAGCGCTTTCTTAGAGTCGGCCAGAAGGGACGACACATCCGTAAGGATATCCGTCTGTGCGCTGATGTCGGCGCCGCAGGCGGACTTCACCGCCAGGATAGAATCGGCGAGGACGGTTGTGTATTTGATGACCGCTGGAATGATCTGCTTTGTGGCAATATCGATCATGGCTTTCGCCTCAATGTTCATCTCTTTCGCGTAAGTCTCATATTCGATCTCCACACGGGAGTCTAACTCCGCCCTCGTAAATACTTTGAATTTCTCAAACAGGGCGACGGCTTTTTCCGTATTTAACGAAGGGATCGCGTCCACCATGGACTTAATGTTCGGCAGCCCGCGCTTTTCCGCCTCCGCCACCCACTCGTCTGAATAGCCGTTCCCATTGAATACGATTCTCTGATGCTCCTTTGCGTATTTCTTGATCAGGTCATGCACCGCCAGATCGAAATCTTCCGCCGCTTCCAGCACGTCGCAGACCTCTGCGAACGCTTCCGCGACGATGGTATTCAATACCACGTTAGGCTGGGCAATGGAGTCCTGGGAGCCTACCATGCGAAACTCGAATTTGTTTCCTGTGAACGCAAAGGGAGACGTCCGGTTGCGGTCTGTGGCATCTTTCATAAAGTCGGGCAGGGTCCTGACTCCTGTCTCCAGCTTCTGTCCCGAAAGGCTGTGGGTCGCAGACCCTGTGTCGATCAGCTGCGTCAGGACGTCCTGCAGCTGCTCCCCGAGATAGATGGAAATGATCGCCGGCGGCGCCTCATTCGCTCCCAGCCTGTGGTCATTTCCTACGTCCGCGGCGGATTCCCTCAGCAGATCCGCATGCTTATCCACCGCTTTTAAAATGCAGGTCAGCACTAGCAGGAACTGGATATTCTCATGCGGCGTGATGCCCGGATCTAACAGGTTGATGCCGTCGTCGGTTGTGATAGACCAGTTGTTATGTTTCCCGGAGCCGTTTACCCCCGCGAACGGTTTTTCGTGGAGCAGGCACTGCAGGCCGTGGCGTCCGGCTACTTTTTTCAGCGTCTCCATCGTCAGCTGGTTATGATCCACCGCGATGTTTGCCTCCGCATAGATCGGAGCTAACTCATGCTGCGCGGGGGCAACCTCGTTGTGCTGCGTTTTCGCGGCTACGCCTAATTTCCAGAGTTCTTCGTTGACGTCCTTCATGAAAGAGGCGATCCTCTCCCGGATGGCTCCAAAATAATGGTCCTCCATCTCCTGGCCTTTTGGCGGCATCGCTCCGAACAGGGTACGTCCCGTAAAGATCAGGTCTTTCCTCTGCAGATATTTTTCTCTGTCCACGATAAAGTATTCCTGCTCCGGTCCCACGGAGGGAGTGACTTTCCTGGAAGTCGTATTTCCGAATAGCCTCACCAGGCGGAGCGCCTGCTCGTTGATCGCTTCCATGGAGCGCAGAAGCGGGGTCTTCTGATCGAGGGCCTCTCCTGTGTAGGAACAGAACGCCGTGGGAATGCAGAGGGTCGCTCCCGCCGCATCCTGCCTGACGAATGCCGGCGAGGTGCAGTCCCACGCGGTGTAGCCCCGCGCCTCAAAGGTCGCCCGCAAGCCGCCGGAGGGGAAAGAGGAAGCGTCCGGCTCTCCCTTGATGAGTTCTTTCCCGGAAAAGCTCATCAGCACCTTGCCGTTTTCCATCGGGGCAGTGATGAAGGAGTCGTGCTTTTCCGCCGTGACGCCCGTCAATGGCTGGAACCAGTGGGTATAGTGGGTCGCGCCTTTTTCGATCGCCCATTCTTTCATTTCATGCGCGATCACATCCGCCGTCTCGAGATCGAGCTCTTTTCCCTCATAAATGACTTCTTTGAGCTTTTTGTAAAATTTTCTGGGGAGCCGCGCCTGCATCACGGAATCATTAAATACATTTTCGCCAAAAATCTCTGTCACTTTCAAATGTCCTGTTTCACTCATGTTTTTGCATCCTTTCTGTCACCAGGACCACCCTCTGCGGATGATCTGACGTTTCATTGTCAATGGAAGGAGAGGAACCTTTGCTGATTCTGAAAAAAAGGGCATTCCAATCCCGTTGGAACACCCTTGTTCATCTCTTCTCATTGCTCTGTTGTATCTAAGATAATACTTTTTTTTTCAAAATGCAAGCATGAATCCCGCGCTTCTGCCAATTTTGCTGTTTTTAACAAGAAACCGGAAAGAAGTTCTTTCTTTTTGTTAAAATAGCTTAACCGGCCCGCCGCCCGGACGCGCCCTATTCTGCCTTGCCCACAGAGCCAAACAGCTGCATCTTCTCTTTTACCGTCGCTTTGATCGCCTCCGCGCCGGGCGCTAAGAGCTTGCGCGGATCGAATCCCTTGCCCTGGAGATCCTTGCCGTCCTCAATGTATCTGCGCGTCGCTTCCGCGAAGGAGAGCTGGCATTCCGTATTCACGTTGATCTTTGCCACGCCGAGGGAGATGGCTTTCTTTATCATATCCTCCGGTATCCCCGTGCCGCCGTGAAGCACTAAGGGCATATCCCCTGTCAGCTTCTGGATGGCGTCTAAGGTTTCAAAGCTTAATCCCGCCCAGTTTTCAGGATATTTCCCGTGGATGTTTCCGATCCCCGCCGCGAGCATGTCCACGCCGAGATCGGCGATCTTCTTGCACTCCTGCGGATCCGCGCACTCGCCCATGCCGACAACGCCATCCTCTTCCCCGCCGATAGAGCCGACTTCCGCTTCGATGGACATTCCGTTTTTGTGCGCCAATGCGACCAGCTCCGTTGTCTTCTCCACATTTTCCTCGATCGGATAATGGGAACCGTCAAACATGATCGATGAAAAGCCCGCCTCTACGCACTTTAAGCATCCCTCATAAGAGCCGTGATCTAAGTGCAGGGCTACGGGGACGGTGATGTTTAACTCCTCTATCATCGCTTTCACCATGGCGGCTACCGTCTTATACCCTGTCATGTATTTCCCCGCGCCCTCGGAAACGCCCAAGATGACCGGGGACTTGCACTCTTCCGCTGTGAGCAGGATGGATTTTGTCCACTCAAGGTTGTTGATGTTGAACTGGCCTACCGCATAATGCCCGGCCTTTGCTTTGACTAACATTTCTCTTGCAGATACTAACATAGTTCCTTCCTCCGTCAAAAAATTTTTATTCGCAACAATAGAGCCCGCAGACAATGCCGGCCTATTATTTTCTAGTGGTATTATATCCTACTTTCTCCCAAAAATAAAGTGAAATTTATCCGCCGTTACTTCCGCCGGCTCCAGATCTCCCGCCAGGTCCGCGGCAGGAACTCAGCTTTCTTCCTGCGGGACCATGATCTCTATGGCTTTCTTCAGATTCCTGATGTCCACTTTCCGATGCTCTCCGCCAAATTCCCCGTCCAGTGTCCATGGAATAATCTCCTCCGAGGTGAACACCGCCCGGTCTGTCTTGAAAGAATAGATCATGTCCGTTTCATCCACCCGGTTGAGCAGGGAAACGATGATCTCATTCAATTCTATGGGGTTTTGGGGCGTCCTGACCAGAGTCACCTCAAAGACCCCGTCGTCTAACAGCACGTCTTTCCCCGTCATGCCTTTGAATCCCCCGACCGAGGTGGAGTTGCTGATCATCCCGTAAACAAACTCATCCTGCAGGCGGACATTGTCATACTCCACCTGGATGCGGTAGGAGGGTATGTCGTGGAGGCTCTTCACGCCCTCTAAGATGTACGCGGCATGTCCCAGGACATTCTTCCACTCCTGGCTGGTGCTGTAGGAGACGGACGTAAACAGGCCGAATGCCGCTACATAGATGAAATAATCGCTGTTAAAGGCTCCGATGTCACAGGCAAATCTTTTTCCTAAGACAGCCGTCTCAGCGGCTTTGAGCATATCTTTCGGGATCCCGAGGGAAGACGCAAAGTCATTCGTGCTTCCCGCCGGAATGTAGCCCAGCGGGACTTTCTTTTCGCACTGCATCATTCCTGTGACCACTTCATCCAATGTGCCGTCTCCCCCGCTGCAGACCACCATGTCATAGCTGCCTGCCTCCCGGTCGATCTTATGTACGGCGTCCCCCGCGGTCTGGGTGGGATATACGGTGACTTCATAACCCGCTTTCACCATAGTATCCACGATGTCTAAAAGCTGATTTTTTATCTGCGCCTTTCCTGAAAAAGGATTGAACACAAATAATAGTTTTTTCCTGCTATCCATATCATGCACACCTTATCGCCTTATTTTCTCAGAAATGCCTCCATGGCCTCCATGGCCTCCCTTTCGTCCGCGCCCTCCACGTCGAGGACGATCTCCGCTCCCTTTCCCATGACAAGGCTCATAACTCCCATGATGCTTTTCACATTGACCCTCTTTTCATCGATTTCCAGATAGATCCGGCTGGCATACTGGTTTGCCGTCTGCACCAGCAGCGCGAGGGGCCTTGCTTCTAAGCTTTCTTCTGTCTGGATCATCACTTTCTTCCTCATGTTTCCCTGTTTCCTTTCTGACCTCTTAATGTCTCTGCTATCCCGCTGATTTTGCGGAGCCTGTGATTGACCCCGGATTTGCCCACCGGAGGATCCAGGTAAGTTCCCAGTTCCTTGAACGGCGCATCTGGATATTCCAAGCGCAGCAGCGCGATTTCCCGCAGGCTGTCCGGCAGGCTGTCCAATCCCGCCGTCTCCCTGATGTAGCGTATGTCATTAAGCTGCTTCACCGCCGCGTTCACCGTCTTACTGATATTGGCGGTCTCACAGTTCACCTTGCGGTTGACCGAATTGCGCATCTCCTTTAAAATGCGGACATTTTCCAGATCCATCAATGACGCGTGCGCCCCCATAATGTTCAGCATGTCCACAATCTGGGCGCCCTCTTTTAAATACACGACCTGATATTTTTTGCGCGGCACAATCTTCGCGTCCATGGCAAAGCTGTTGATCACATCGCGCAGCTGTTCCGCCTGCTCTATGGAGCTGCAGACGATCTCAAAATGATACGATTTATTCGGATCGCTGATGGAGCCTCCGGCTAGAAACGCTCCCCGGAGGAACGCCCTTCTGCAGCACATCTGCTGCAGCAGGATCCCGTTGACGGCCCGCCGCGGACTGGGCTGCCCTTTCTGGCTGTCCCACATTTTGACCAGCTCCAGGACGCGCTGCTCCTCCGCTTCCTTTCCCGAGCCATCCGCGGAAAACAGCTTTTCCGCCAGAATCTGGTATTTTTGATGCAGCAGATGGTTTTCCGCCCCTGTGCCGTCAAAGGCAATGAGCGCCGCAAGCTCCGCGATCTGGCAGTGCCTGCTTTTTCCCACCTGCCTCATCAGTTCTTCTTTCACTTCACTTGAAAATGACATACCGCAACCATGCCCTTCCTGACCGCGCGCTCAGCGCGCCGGCCTGCCGTTCTGGATTCCCATATGACGCACCGGCCTTTGATCATTTCCCTCTGAGCGCATCCTTTCCGATGTCCCGATGCTCGATCTTGATGCCATAGCCTGTCCGCTTTGAGAGGCATTTATAGAGTTCATTGGCAAGGGTGACGGATCTGTGCTTTCCGCCCGTGCAGCCAATGGAGATCACCATCTGGTTTTTCCCTTCCGTGATATAATGCGGGAGGAGGAAGTCCAGCATGTCCTCTAATTTCTGCAGGAATATGCCAGCCTCCTTAAATTGAAGCACAAAGTCCTGTATTTCTCTGTCGTTTCCTGTCTTTGAACGGAGTCCCTCCACATAATAAGGGTTCGGCAGGAAGCGGACGTCGAAAACCAGATCGGAATCCGCCGGTATCCCGTATTTAAAGCCGAACGAAAGGACCGTGATGAAGAGATTTTTATAATCCTGGTTCTTCACAAGGATTTTTTCCAGCTCCGCCTTTAGCTCCCTCGTCAGAAGCTGGCTGGTATCCAGGATATAATCTGCCCGCTTCTTTAAAAATGCCAGCCGCCTCCTCTCCTCCTCTATCCCTTTATCGACCCGCTCCCCGCCGGAGAGCGGATGGTTCCTCCTTGTTTCCTTGTAGCGCTTTACCAGCACAGAATCCTCCGCGTCCAAAAACAGGATGCGGTATGCCACGCCGTTTCTGCGGATGCGCTCCAGGACGTCTTTCAGTTCTTTTAAGGCTCTGCCGCTGCGGATGTCGATCCCCACCGCCGCTTTCTGCAGTTCGTTGCCCTGCAGGCTTGCCAGCTCCACAAACTTTTCCAGCAAGGGGATCGGGAGGTTATCCACGCAGTAAAAGCCCATGTCTTCCATCATTTTGATCGCTGTGCTTTTTCCCGCCCCGGACATTCCCGTCAATATTATGAATTTCATTGTGATACCATTGCCTTTCTGGCACGCGTCTCCCCCGCGCCTGTCTCCGGTTTAAAATTCCCCCAGCAGCCTGACTTCCGGCTCTAAGGTTATGCCGGAGCGCCTCTCTACTTTCTCTGTCACCTCCTGTATCAGCCGGAGGATATCCAATGCCGTCGCCTCTCCGCAGTTTATCACAAAGCCGCAGTGCTTATCCGAAATCCTCGCTCCGCCCACCTGGTAACCCCGCAGGCCGGCCTCCATGATCAGCTGTCCGGCAAAATGCCCCTCGGGCCTTTTGAAAGTGCTTCCCGCGCTGGGATGTTCCAGCGGCTGCTTTTCCCTGCGCTGTTCCTTTAAGGCGTTCATTTTTTCCAGGATCGCCCCGCGCTCCCCCCGCGCGAGCCGCATCACCGCTTCTGTCACGATATAACGGCTGTCTGGCAGGTTGCTTTTCCGGTAGCCGAGCCCTAACTCGCCTGCTGCCAGTTCCTTTTCCTCTCCGTGTTTGCCGATCACCCTGACGGATTCCAGCACGTCTTTGATCTCTCCGCCGTAAGCGCCCGCATTCATCACGATGGCACCGCCCACGGTTCCCGGTATGCCCGCCGCAAATTCCAGGCCGGAAAGCCCCGCCTCCGCCGCGGCGCTTGCCGCCTTAGACAGCATGGCTCCGGCGCTTGCCCGCAGCGTATCTCCCGCAATGCGGATGGGAGCATCCCCGGATGCCATCTCGATCACGACTCCCCGGATGCCTTTATCCCCCACTAAGAGGTTGCTCCCGTTTCCTATCACGCAAAAGGGCACTCCCTCCTGCCCGCACAGCTTTATGACGTTTCCCAATTCCGCTCCTTTGGGCTTCAGCAATACATCGGCGGGGCCGCCCACCCGGAATGTGGTATGATTTTTCATCATTTCCTTTTGGAAGATACAATCCCTGTCCATGATTGTTTCCAGATTCTCGAAAAACTGATCTGTCATGCCTACCCCTATCTCTTTTTGATTTTAAAGAGTTTCCTCTAAAAACGCGATATAACCGCGGAACGCCTCATACAAGTCTACTTTACTGATAATTTCCCAGGGAGAGTGCATATTTAACACCGCCACGCCGCTGTCGATGACATTCATTCCATAGTTGGCGAGAATGTACGCGATGGTTCCGCCGCCGCCCTGATCGACTTTTCCAAGCTCCGATGTCTGGAAGGCCACCCCGCGCTTATCCATGATGTTCCTCAGCGCCGCCATGTACTCCGCGTTCGCGTCGTTGGAGCCTGATTTGCCCTTGGAGCCTGTGTATTTGCTGAATACCATTCCCCTGCCGAAATACGCCGCGTTCCTCTTTGTCATGACGGAGGGGAAGTTGGGGTCAAAGGCTGCGGTGACGTCGGAAGAAAGCGCCATGGAATTTTTCAGCGCGCGCCTTAGCTTTAATTCGGAATAGTCCGCGGCGGCATGCATGATCTCCGCCACCGTATTCTCAAAGAAACGGGAGTGCATGCCGGTGGCGCCCACGCTGCCGATCTCCTCTTTGTCCACCAGAAGGCAGACGCTGGCGTACTCCGGCGCCTCCACCTCCAGCATGGCACGGAAAGAAGGGTAGGCGCACACCCGGTCGTCATGCCCGTATCCCATGATCATGCTGCGGTCAAGGCCGTAGTCCCTGGCTTCTCCGGCGGGAACCGCCTCGATTTCCGCCGAGAGGAAATCCTCTTCTTCTATACCATATTCTTTTTCCAAAAGCTTCATGATATTGGCTTTTACTTTTTCTTTGATTTCTTTTTTCTTCTCTTCTTTTTCGTTCTCTGTTTTTTCGTCCTCTTCCGCCAGAGGGATGCTTCCGATGATGAGATCCAGATTTTCTCCCTCGATCACTTTTGATGCTTTTTTCTCTAACTGCTCTCCCGAGAGGTGTACCAGAAGATCGCTGACTCCGAATACCGGATCCTGCGGCTTATCCCCGAGCGCGATCTCCACCGCGGAGCCGTCTTTTTTCACAGCGACGCCATGCAGGGATAAGGGCAGCGTCACCCACTGATATTTTTTGATCCCGCCGTAATAATGGGTATCCAGCATGGCAAATCCGTTATCCTCATACAAAGGATCCTGCTTCAGATCCAGGCGCGGAGAATCGATGTGCGCCCCTAAGATGCGCATCCCCTCTTCCAGCGGCTTTTTGCCGAGAACAAACAGGGCAAGCCCCTTGCCCATTTGATCGGCAAAGACTTTATCCCCCGCTTTCAGGGCGGAGCCGCTCCTTATGATCTCCCCTAGATCCGCAAATCCTGCCTCTGCCGCCCTTTTTTTCAGCTCTGCCGTGCATTCCCTCTCTGTTTTGCAGCCGGAAATGAACCTGCGGTATTCTTCCGCAAACGCAAAGACCTCCTCTCGCTTCTTTCCCTCCGGGTATTTCTCCCAAGCATTTTTCCTTTCCATTTTCCTGTTAAGCCTCCCTTCTTTTTTCTGCTTCTTGGAACGCCCTGATCCCGCATTCCTATTCATCTTCCTCATCAGGTTTTCTGGTGATGTTTTCCTGCACGCGGCGGTACAGCTCCTGCGCCGCGTTGTATCCCATTTTCTTTTGCCTGTGGTTGACTGCCGCCGCCTCGCAGATGACCGCCAGATTCCTTCCGGGGCGGATCGGCAGCGAATGGCACACTACCTGATTCCCCAGAAATTCCGTATATTGGGCTTCCAGTCCCAAGCGGTCATATTCGTGGTCCTTTTTCCAATCCTCCAATTTGATGACCATATCGATCTGCTGTTTTTCTTTCACGGCCTCCACGCCAAAGAGGGTCTTTACGTCAATGATGCCGATCCCTCTCAGTTCGATGAAATGGCGGGTGATGTCCGGCGACGTCCCCACCAGCGTATGCTCATTGATCTTGCGGATCTCAACCACGTCATCGGTCACTAAGCGATGCCCTCTGCGCACCAGCTCCAGGGCCGCCTCGCTCTTGCCTATCCCGCTCTCGCCCATGATGAGAACGCCCTCGCCGTAGACATCTACCAGCACGCCGTGGATGGTGATGCAGGGCGCAAGCTGCTCTCTCAGGCAATAGATCAGTTCTGACATAAATTCGGAAGTGCATCGCTTTGTTCCGAATACCGGAATGTTTTTTTTCATCGCCGTCTCCAGAAAAACCGGATCCGGACGGAGATCACGGCAGAGGATCACCGCGGGAATGTCGTAGTCCATAAACTCCTGGTAGACCTCATCTCTCCTCGCGCTGTCTAAATGCTGCAGATAGGTGTACTCTACCGTGCCTATGATCTGGACTCTCGATTCCTCGAAATGCTCAAAATACCCGCTCAGCTGCAGGGCAGGACGGTTGACGTCACTGACCATGATGCGATGCCCTTTGAGATCCATATCCGGCAGAAAATTGTACAAATCCATCAACCGCGCTACTTTTGATACGCTGACACCCTTACTAGCCATGCCCCAGCCTCCTCTTCTCATCTTCTTTCTGAAGCCCGCGCCATGCGGCGCATGAGGCTCCGAACAAACTTATTTATAGCACAAACCTGCCATAGCACAAACCTGCCATAACACAAACCTGCCATAACACAAACTTACCATAACACAAACTTACCATAACACAGACTTACCATAACACAAACTTACTATAGCACAAACAGGCTCATTCTTCAACCAGCCCCTCACGCTTGTGGAAATGATCATAAACCGCTGCCGCCGACTGCCCGTTCATGGATTCCGTGGCAGCCAGCTCCTCTACTCCCGCCGCCTTGATCGCCTCCAAGGACTGGAACCTCCGCATCAGGGCTTTCCGCCTGGCGGGCCCGATGCCGGGAATGTCGTCCAGGACAGAATGGACCTGCTCCCTGCTCCTTAACGAACGGTGGTACTCGATGGCAAAGCGGTGGGCTTCGTCCTGTATTCTTGTGATCAGCTTAAAGCCCTCGCTGCCGCGGTCAATGGGAATCTCCTCATTGTCATAGTATAAGCCGCGGGTCCTGTGATTCTCATCCTTCACCATGCCCGCTACGGGAATGTTTAAGTTCAGCTCTTCTAGCGCCTTTAAGGCGATGTTCACCTGGCCCCTGCCGCCATCCATCATGATCAGATCGGGAAAGCGCGTGAAGCTGCCGTATTCCCTGGAGAGCTCTTTCTCCTCGAAGCTCTCCCGCTCCCTCATGCCATGGGTGAATCTCCTGGTCAGCACCTCGCGCATGGAGGCGTAGTCGTCCGGTCCCGCGACCGTGCGCAGCTTGAATTTCCGGTAGTCGCTGCGCTTTGGCTTCCCTTTTTCGTAGACCACCATGGAACCTACGGTTTCAAAACCGTTGATATTCGAGATGTCAAAGGCTTCCACGCGCTGCAATCCTTCCAAGCCCAGCAGCTTTTCGATTTCCTTTAGCGCGCCGATGGTGCGCCCCTCTTCCCTTTTCATTTTCTCCCTGTCCTGGGAAAGCACCATCTTCGCATTTTTCTCCGCCAGCTCCACCAGCTTTTCTTTCCTGCCTTTCTGCGGGACGCGGATATAGACCCTGCCGCCTTTTTTTTCGGTCAGCCATTCCTCTAGCACCTCGCGGTCCTCGATCTCCTGCTGCAGGATGATCTCTCTGGGTATGAGGGGAGTCCCGGAATAAAACTGCTGCAAAAAGGCGGCAAGGATCTGTCCCTTGGTGTCCTCATTCCCGATCCTCACATAGAAATGATCCCTGCCGATCAATTTGCCATCCCGTATGAAAAACACCTGCACCACCGCATCCGTCTCGTCGGCGGCTATGGCTATGATGTCCTTATCTTCGCCGTCGGTATGGGTGATTTTCTGTTTCTGGGCAATCTGCTTTACACTGCGGAGAAGCTCCCTGTATTCCATGGCTTTCTCAAATTCCAGCCGCCCTGAGGCCTCATTCATTTTTTCCTCCAGGGATTTTAAGACGGGAGCATAGTTCCCGCTCAGAAATTCGACCGCCGCATCCACCCGCTCCTGATACTCCTCCCTGCTGACATAGCCCTGGCAGGGCGCAAGGCACTGATGGATATGGTAATTCAGGCAGGGGCGGTCTTTTCCGGCGTCCCTGGGAAGATTCCTGTTACAGGTGCGGAGCTGATACAGCTTATTGATCAATTCTATGGTATCCTTTACCGCTCCCGCGCTGGTATAGGGACCGAAATAACGGGATCTGTCCTTTTTCTGGCGGCGCGAAAAGAGAACCCTGGGAAACGCTTCTCCGAGAGTCACTCTGATGTAGGGATAGGTTTTGTCATCCCGCAGCATCGTGTTGTATTTTGGCCGATGCTCTTTGATCAGATTGCATTCTAAGACCAGGGCTTCCAGTTCCGAGTCCGTGATAATGTATTCAAAGCGCGCGATCTGTTTTACCATATGGGCTTTTTTGATCCCCTCATTATGGCTCGCCTGGAAGTACTGATGCACCCGTTTGCGCAGGCTGACGGCCTTCCCGACATAAATGACCGCGTCCGCGGCGTCGTGCATAATATAAACTCCCGGCTGATCCGGGAGTTTTTTTAATTCTTCTTCGATCTGAAACATAAGCCACCATCACTGTCCGCTGTCATCTATGACAGCATCGATAACGCTGCCCTTTGACTCTAAGCTTTTTCTCGCTTCCTCCGCCTGCTCAAAGAAAGTTTTCCCGCCCTCTTCCTCCGGCTCAGGGATGCCTTTCAGCTCACGGAAGATTTTCATGAATTCTTTTCCGGTGATCGTCTCATGCTCATAGAGATAATCGGATATCTTGTCTAAGACCTCCCTGTTTTCTTCCAGAAGCCTCATCGCCTCATCATAGCATCTGTTGATGATCGAGAGCACTTCCTCATCAATCTTGGCCGCCGTGTCTTCCCCGCAGAGCAGTCCCGCGCGGTTGTCCAAATATTGATTCTCTCTTGACGCCAGGCACATCATGCCGAATTTCTCCGACATGCCGTACTGGGTCACCATGGCCCTCGCGATGGCAGTGGCGTTCTCAATGTCGTTAGCCGCGCCGCTGGTCGCCGATCGGAACACCAGCATCTCCGCGGCACGCCCCGCCATATAGATCGTGATCTTCGCGAAAAGCTCCTCTTTGGTCTGGAGGAACTTTTCTTCCTCCGGCGTCTGTAAGGTATAACCCAGCGCGCCCATTGTACGGGGCACAATGGTGATCTTTTGCACCGGTTCCGTATTCTTTTGAAGAGCAGTCACCATGGCATGGCCTACTTCGTGATAAGATACGATCTTTTTCTCTTTATCGCTCATGACGCGGTCTTTCTTCTCCCTGCCGCCCACCGCCACAAGCTCAAAGGCCTGGAAGAGGTCTGACTGGTTGACAAGCTTCCGCCCGTTTTTCACCGCGTTGATCGCCGCCTCGTTGATCATGTTGGCAAGGTCCGATCCCACCAGCCCCGCCGCCGCTAACGCCAAGGCATTCAGATCGACCGTCTCGTCCATCATGACGTCCTTGGAATGTACTTTCAGCGTCTCAAGCCTTCCTTTCAGATCCGGCTTATCCACAATGATCCGGCGGTCAAAGCGCCCCGGGCGGAGCAGCGCTTTGTCTAACACTTCCGGCCGGTTTGTAGCCGCTAAGACCAAAAGCCCCTTGGAAGTGTCAAATCCGTCCATCTCCGCTAAGAGCTGGTTTAACGTCTGTTCCCGCTCATCATTGCCGCCATAGCGGTTATCGCGGCTCTTGCCGATAGCGTCGATCTCATCGATGAAAATAATGCAGGGCGCCTGCTTCTGCGCCTCCTTGAACAGATCGCGGACGCGGGAAGCTCCCACGCCTACAAACATTTCCACGAAATCGGAACCCGCCAGGGAGAAAAACGGCACGTTCGCCTCGCCGGCAACCGCCTTTGCCAAAAGGGTCTTGCCTGTGCCGGGAGGCCCCACCAGCAGGGCGCCTTTCGGCAGCTTCGCGCCGATCTCTTTATATTTTTGGGGGTTGTGCAGAAAGTCCACGACCTCCTGTAATGATTCCTTTGCCTCATCCTGCCCCGCCACGTCCTTAAAGGTGACATTCGTCTGCTTTTCCACATAAACCTTGGCCGTGCTCTTGCCGACGCCCATGGCTCCCCCGCCCATGCGGCGCATCAGAAAGCCCAGCAGGATCCATATCAGGACCAGCGGCAGCAGATAGCTTAAAATGGTGTAAATCCAGGTGGACGTGTTATCCGGTATCACGCCGTAGACCTCCACTCCCTTTTCCTTTAACAAAGGGATCAGGTCCTCATCCGCGACCCTGCCGCAGTAATAGGTGATCTTATATGGATTGCCGTCCTCCCGCTCCACCGGAGTGATGTCAATCTCGTAGGAGCCTATCTCCACGGAGGCTACCTCTCCGGCCTCCACCTTCGACAAAAACTCCGTGTAGGAGATCTCCCTGGTACTCATCTGGTTGAACTGGTTCGTCACCATGCTCATAATGAACAGGACCACCAGGGAGACCAGGATAAACGCCATCACAAGCTGGCCGTTACGATTGTCTTTTCCGCTGCCGCCCCCGTTATTGCCGCCGTTGCCATTGTTGTTATTTCCGTTGCCATAATTATTCGGTCCTTGATTATCCATAAGATATTTATCCTTTCCAACAGCCGCAGCTTCCAAACTGTACTGGGTTTTACAAAATTCTACTTTATTATATTGAATAACTAATTCAAAAGCAATATGAAGTTCATGAACTTTTCTTGTTCTTTCTAAATATTTTATAAATTCGATTTCATCTTTTTTTGATTCTGCTGGATTTTCGCGGAGCTTAGTTGTATACTATAATAAGTTGAAGAATAAGTTCAATCGCTTCGTTTTCCAACGAATCTTATCTGTTTGGAATGCCATTCATTTGGAATGCTGTTCACTTGGAATGCTGTTCATTTGGAATCTTATCCGTTTGGAATGTCATTCGTTTGGAATGTTGTTCATTTGGAATCTGTTTCGTCCGATCCGCAGATCGGAATCTGATGTTCCGCCCGCGCTCCTCAGCGCAAACGCTTCGGAATGAATGGCCAGGTTGCCAAATGTGTGTTTTTTCACATCATCGGATCCTAGAATCCCATAGAAGGAGGATAATCCTATGCCTGTAAAATATGTCTTTGTCACCGGAGGCGTTGTTTCCGGCCTCGGAAAGGGGATCACGGCTGCTTCCCTTGGAAGGCTTTTAAAAGCCCGCGGATACAAGGTGACTATGCAGAAATTCGATCCCTACATTAACATTGACCCCGGAACCATGAACCCTATCCAGCACGGCGAGGTTTTTGTGACGGACGACGGAGCGGAAACGGATTTAGACTTAGGACATTACGAACGTTTTATCGATGAAAGCTTAACGAAACAGTCTAACGTTACCACCGGCAAAGTATACTGGTCCGTCCTGCAGAAGGAGCGCCGCGGCGATTACGGCGGAGGCACGGTGCAGGTGATCCCCCACATTACCAATGAGATCAAGAGCCGCTTTTACCGCAATTTCACTTCAGATGAAACCCATATCGCCATTATTGAAGTGGGCGGTACGGTAGGGGATATCGAAAGCCAGCCTTTCCTGGAGGCTATCCGCCAGTTCCAGCACGAGGTGGGACGGGAAAACGCCATCCTGATCCATGTCACTTTGATCCCCTACATCAAGGCATCCGGCGAGTTAAAAACGAAGCCTACGCAGGCAAGCGTCAAGGAGCTTCAGGGAATGGGCATCCAGCCGGATATCATTGTGTGCCGCTCGGAGCATCCCCTGGAGCAGAGCTTAAAGGACAAGATTGCCCTGTTCTGCAACGTCCCGAACGAAAACGTCCTGCAAAACCTTGACGTGGAGTATTTGTATGAAGCGCCTTTGGCTATGGAAAAAGAAAATCTCGCCAAGGTCGCCTGCAAGTCTTTACATTTAGAATGCCCAGAACCGGATTTAAAAGACTGGGAAGCAATGGTAGAAGCGCTCCGCAGCCCTGACAAGGAGGTAAAAATCGCCTTAGTTGGAAAATATATCGCTTTGCACGATGCCTACATCTCGGTCGTAGAGGCGCTGAAGCATGGCGGCATCGCCGAGCGCGCCACAGTAGATCTCCGCTGGATCGATTCTGAGGACCTGACGGAGGAGAATGCGCAGGATATCCTGGGCGGCGTGGCAGGCATCATCGTCCCCGGCGGCTTTGGCTCCCGGGGCGTAGAGGGCATGATCACCGCCGCGAAATACGCCCGTGAGCATAAGGTTCCCTACCTTGGTCTATGCCTTGGGATGCAGGTGGCCATCATTGAGTATGCAAGAAATGTCTGCGGCTTCCATGACGCCCACAGCGTGGAGCTTAATCCCAATACCACCCATCCGGTGATCGCACTGATGCCGGATCAAAACGGCGTGGAGGATATCGGCGGGACCCTGCGCCTCGGCTCTTATCCCTGTGTTTTGGATAAGACCTCCCGGGCTTACGCGCTCTATGCCTCTGAGGAGATCCAGGAACGCCACCGCCACCGCTATGAGGTCAACAATGATTTCCGCATGGCTCTGACGGAAAAGGGCTTAAAGCTCTGCGGCACTTCCCCGGACGGGAGGATCGTGGAAATGATCGAGATCCCGGATCACCCGTGGTTTATCGCAACCCAGGCGCATCCCGAATTAAAGTCAAGGCCTAACAGGCCGCATCCTTTGTTCAAAGGCTTCATCGAGGCTTCTGTGAAAAACAGCAGGCACTGATCTATCGGGCATATTTTAAGGCGGTTTCCATCAACCGCCGGTTTTGCGAGGAAAAGGCGGGAGCATCCGCTTATCCGCTGTCCGAGCAGCGGGAATTTCCAAGCCCGTGTTTTATGATTATGTCCGAGCGGAAGCACGACCCGCACGCACGTCGATCCGGAAGCGGTTGCCGTTCCTATTTTTGCAAAAAACGCGGAGGTATGACCATGATTTCTTATGACCAGCTGCCCAAAGATCCGGTAATGCTCCTTAGCTTTATCAACACACAGCTCCGCGACCATTACAGGGATCTCGATGCTTTTCTGGAGGATTTCCAGTTAGACAAAGAAGCCATCTTAGAAAAAATGGCTTTGATGGATTATGCTTATGACGAAACTTCCAATCAATTTATCTAATGCCGTTTGCCGCGACTCAATTTCTCTTTCTCCTTCTCCCATTCTTTGGGCGTGACCGTTCCGCGGCCTTTCCTTGCGCTGATTCTTCCATGAAAAAACAGCCCTTCCGGGCTGTTTTTCCGAGGAGTTTAGTTATGAAAATGTTAATCTATATAAAGGAAATTATCTCGAAAGACTTTTCAGGAACACAGCCTTTATTCCATGTACCCTCCGCAGCTGTCCGGCTGCTCTCTTTCGATGGTTTTAGTATACGAAAGAAATGTGTCCGAATTGTGTCATTTTTCATAAAGTTCTCTAAAGATTTCATTTTTTCGTTTATTTTTTCTTTATATTTTGGAACCGTTTGCTTTATATTTAAACAGATAGCGGCTCAGATCCAGTATTTCCGTGCTTTCCAGACTGTTTTGGAAACAGACTGTCCCCTTTTTTTCCGAAAGGGACAGCAGTCCGGCATCGGCTAATCTCCGCTTTGTCTCCTTTGCGGTCCCCTCTCCGCCGTCAAAAATCTGCACGCCGCTTCCAAGAACGCTTTGTATCATTTCTTTGACCAGCGGGTAATGGGTGCAGCCTAGCACGGCAGAATCCACCGGCTGCCTCAGGTGCGCCGCAAAGAGGCTGGAGAGAAACTCTTTTAAAGCGGCTCCTTCTATTTCCCCCCGCTCTACAAATTCCACCAGTCCCGGACAGGGCAGGGGGATGATTTCCGCTAAGGCCTGATACTGTCCCATCAGATGCCGGAATTTTTCCTCTCTGAGCGTCATCGGCGTTGCCATCACAAGCACCCTCGGATGTTTTTTGGCATACACGGCGGGCTTTAGCGCCGGTTCGATCCCGATCACCGGCATATCCCTGTACTTCTCCCGCAGGATATGAATGGCCGCGCTGGTGGCCGTGTTGCATGCCGCTACCAGCGCTTTCACCTTCTGCCTCTTGAGATGCTCCGCGGCCTCACAGGTAAGCCTCCTCACTTCCTCCAGGCTTTTTGTCCCGTAAGGCGCATGTTTGGAATCTCCGAAAAAGATAAAATTTTCCTCAGGCAGAAGCGCGGTCAATTCCTTTAATACGCTAATGCCCCCTACGCCCGAATCAAACACTCCGATGGGCTGTTCTCTCTGCTCCATAACCGTTCCCGCTTTCCAAACTCTCCTGCGCTAGGGCTCCTCGCTCCATTCCGCTTTGCTTCCTTTCTCAGACCGTGTCACGACCAGTTTGCGGTCTATCTGCTCCTTTAGCTCTGTCACATGGGAAATAATGCCGATCAGCCTGTGATTCCCCGCAAGCTCATTCAGCACTTCGATCGCGTGGGTCCTCGCCTGGACATCCAAGGAGCCAAACCCCTCGTCAATAAACATCATGTCCACACGGATGGCCCCCGCATTTCTCGCGGCGATATCGGACAGCCCCAACGCCATGGCAAGCGCCGCCAGAAAGGATTCTCCGCCGGATAAGGTCTTGATGTCGCGCTCACTGTCTGTCACAAGGCTGTAGACCGACAGATCCAGTCCCTCATTGGACTTCCTGCCGATGCTGCCCTCCCCTTTCAGCTTCAAAAGAAACTGCTGGCTGCTCATGACTGCCAGCCGCTTGTTGGCCTCTCTGATAATTTCCTCGAAATACTGCCGCTGGATATAAGTCTCAAAGTCTATTTTTGCCGAGCCGGAAAGCCTTCCGTTCGCGGTGCGGCACAAGCTTTTTATGACCGCATCCTGCTCCCTTAGCCTTTCCCCCTTTTCTATATAGCTTTTGCTGTTGTCTAAAACGGACTGGTCTGTGATGTAGGCCGTGTGCATGGCGAGCCGCCGCGCCTCTGTCTCCTGGCGCTTCGCCTCCATTTCCTGGAGCGCGCGCCGCCGCTCTGAGGCATCCCCTCTCACCTTTCCGGCAGCCGCCTCCTCCATCGCCTTCCGCTCGCCCGCATTGCCAATGCAGGCTTTCTCATATTCCTGGCTCTCCTGCTCGAGTGCCGCGAGGCGGTCCTCTGTCAGCTTTGCCCCCTCATATTGCGCTCTGTCCGCAAATCCCGCCTGCGCCAATGCCCGCGCGAAATCCCTCGCAACCTTTTCGCTCTCCTGAATCAGTTTGTTTTTCTTCTCCTGCTCCTGTAAGAGCTGCCCCCTCTTGACGTCTATTTCCTGCTTCAGCGCATCCTGCCTGCCGCGGTTCTTCTCAAAGGCCTCCCGCTGGCCGGAAAGGTCTTTGCGCAGCCGCTCCATCTCTTTTTTCGCAGCCGCTTCGCTCTCATAGGCCAGCCCCTCCCGAATGGCGCGCGTTTCTTTCTGGCATTCCATATAATTCCGCCGGTATTCCCCGAGAGTCTCCCGATCCATCTCTACAGGCTCTCCTGGCGCCGGTTCTTCCGCCGGAACAAACTCCTCGAAACGGCACTCGGATTCTTTTTCAAACTGCTCCATTTCCTGGGAAAGCGTTCTGCCGAGATCCTTCCATTGCTCTTTCTTTTCCTCAAACAGCCGGCGCGCGCGCTCCCTGTCCTGTTCCGCCCGCTCCCGCTTCTGCTTCGCCGCCTCTACGTCTTTTTCCAGAACCGCATCCCGGGACAGCTCCGCCGGATCCGGATGGGTAAGGGAACCGCAGACGGGACAGGGCTTTCCCTCTTCCAAATGGCCCGCTAAGATCCCTGCCTGTTCCCTTAAAAACGCCCGATAACTCCGCTCGTATTCCTTTGCCGCTTCCTCCGCCGCGGCATGGCTATGCTCCCACGCTTCCCGCGCGGTTTCCCGCTCTTTTAAAAGCGCCGCCTCCCGCCGCCTCAGCTGCCCGATCCGCTCTGCCCTGGCTGAGAGCATGACGCGGTATGTTTTTTCCGCCCAGAGGCACTCCTCCTTTGCCGCCTGTTCCTTCTCGAGCGCCGCCGTTAAATCTTCATACAGAGGAAGGCATTCCTCCAGGCGGTGCAGCTTCCGCTTCCCCTCCTCTTCCCGGAGGACAAGCTCTGCTTCCTGTTCCTTTATCATGGCCTCCTGCCGCTGGAATTCCATTCCTGCCGCGCCGATCCATTCCTTCAGCCGCGCTTCTTCCTGTTCCGAATCCTTCCGCTCGCGCTGTTTCTGGAGCAGGTTTTCTTCCTCCCGAAACGCCTCCTGCGCTTTTTTTGCCGCCAGAATGGCTTCCCGCCTCTTTTGCTCTTCCGGCTCCCGCGACTTCAGCTCGCGCTCCTGCCTCTTTAATTTCTCCAGATTGTCAAAAAGCTGGTTGTCCGCCTCTATGCGGGTGATCTCCCCGTGGATCCGCCCGATTTCCTTCTGCTGGGCAGCAAGAAGCTCTGCCAGCTCTTCCTCGCGCCTCTTTGCCGCTTCCGCCAGTTCCTCCAGGGGCAGCGCTTCCCCTCCGGGCAGCGCAAGCTCCTCCGGGCGGATCAGGCGGCTCAGTTCCTGGGCAATGGCTCTCTCATTCTCCTCTAGCAGCTCGTCCATTCTTGACGAGCGCAGCCGCAGCTCCTCCTGGATGCTCCAGTACCGGTCCGTCTGGAACAGCTTGGAAAAAATCTGTTTCCGCTCGTCGGATTTCGTATACAGCAGCTTTAAAAACTCCCCCTGCGCGATCATCACGGTCTGTGTGAACTGCTGGGCGGTCAGGCCGACGATCTCTAATATCTTTGCATCGGTGCCGCTTTTCTTCTCCGGGAAAGGAGTGCCGTCCGGAAGGATCAGCTCCACACTGCTTGCCACCTTCTGCTCTCTGACGCTGCCGTTTTTCAATTCCCGCCTGACCTTATGATCGGGATTCCTGCGGACCCTATAGACCTCCTCCCCATAGGAAAAGATAAATTCCACATAAGTTTCCACATGGTCTTTCGCATACTGGCTGCGCATCATGGCTCCGCTGCGCTCCCCGCCGCTGGCCTGATTGTAAAGGGCATAGGTAATCGCATCAAAGATGGTGGTCTTTCCCGCTCCGGTATCTCCGGTGATCAGAAATAATCCCTGTCCCTGCCCGGAAAAATCAATCTCTGTCTCCTCCGCATAAGATCCGAATGCAGACATGGTAAGCTTTAAGGGTTTCATTCGTCTCTGGCCTCCGTCACCTCTGAAATCACTTCTCTTAGCAGCGTTTCTTCCGCCTTTGTCATCGCTCTTCCATTCATGTCCTGAAAAAAAGCGCAAAATGCCGCATAAGGCTCAAATTCCGCCAGCGGCTTTCCGGAAAATTCCAGAATCGCCCTCGTCCGGGCATTATCAATGCGGATCTCTAAAATATAGTCAAAACACTCCTCTAAACGCTCTTTCGGCTGGTATGCCTCCACCTCGTCCGTCAGGGTGATGCTGACAAAGTCCTGCCGCATTTCCTCTGACGCCCCCGCCAGAATGTCCTCCAGGTTTCCTGTCAGCTTCCGCACCCGCCGCAGGGGATGCAGCGGCAGAGCCGTTATCTTTGGAGGCGTCCCCTTTTCTCCTAGCTCCACCATGGTAATGCTCTTTTCATCTTCCGCCTCGCTGACCGAATAGGGGAGCGGCGTGCCGCAATAGCGGTTCTCCTCCCGCCCGATCTTCTGGCTTTTATGCAGATGCCCCAACGCGGCATAATCAAATATCTCCAGCACACCGGCATCTACATTTTCTATGCCTCCCGCCATCCGGATCTCTGAATCGCAGATTTCCGGCTCCGCTCCAGACGCCGTGTAAAATTGATGGCTCAGCAGCACATTGCGCCTCGACGCGTCAATCTCTTCCCGCCCGATGACTTTCTGCACCGCCCTATGGAAGCTTTTGATTTCCTCCTCAAAAAGCCCCCGCACATAGCCGGGCTTTACGAAAGGCAGCAGATAGAAATCCACCTCGCCAAAGGCGTCGCAAAGCGTCACTTTCCTGATATGCTCCTCCGGCTTCACCGGAGGCATTCCCGCAATGTAGACCTCATGCTTCCCCAAGATGCTGCTGGCAAAATCAATCCTTTTTGCGCTGTCATGATTCCCTGCGATCAGAAGCACCGCTATCTGGGGGGTGATGTCATTGACGGCGGAAAGAAATTCATCGAAAATAGATACCGCCTCTGCGGAGGGCACGGGAGCATCATAGATGTCACCGGAAATCAGGAGCGCCTGAGGGCGCTCTGTTTTGGCCTTTTCCACGATCTGGCTTAAAATATGACGCTGCTCCGCGCTCATATTGTAGTGATGCAGCTGCTTTCCTATATGCAGGTCTGATAAATGAAAGAATTTCATGAACGCTCCCTCTCCGTAACCGCAGCCGGAATCCCAGCTGAAATCCCCTTTGCTGTTCCTCTCGGCATTTATTTGGTGACAATGCGGGGATATTTGACCATAATGGCATCCAGCATCTCCTCATCCGGCTCAAATTCATACCGCGTAAACCCCTGGCCGCTTTTGCAGATGACGGCGTACACCTTGGCGTTTTCTTCCCCGGAAGTCAGGTTTTTATAGGCGACCGAGCGGTCCGTCTCATATTTATAAATGCTTCTGTCTCCCCGGGGCGCAATGGCAGCCACATCTTCCATCTGAATGGAAGCGATATTTTTCCTCCTGCTCTTTGCGCGGATCCTGGCAAAACGCAGATCCCCGTCATAGTAGGTATACTCCCACTCCGTATCCATGCGGAACGTCTGGAAATACCAGAGTACCGTAAATCCCACCGCCGGAACCAGGAAAACCACGGGGCTGATAAAGGTCGCTCCCACGAGCATCAGGCAGGCAAGGATAAACCACAGGACATCCAGCATCTTTTTTGCGTTCGTCGTTTTTTTTGGCACAATCACTAGCTTCTCATGCATCTTTCTCTCCCTCATTCTTTCTTAAGTGTTATCTAATTCTATCGGCACCTTTCCCTCTTCGATCAGCTCTAGCATGACGGAAACGATCTTCGGGTCAAACTGCGTTCCCGATCCCTTTTTCAGCTCCTCCACCACGATATCAGCTTCCATTCCCTTGCGGTAGCACCTGCCCCCGGACATGGCGTCATAGGAATCCGCCACGCCGATGATTCTGGCAAAAAACGGGATCTCGTCCCCTTTCAGCCCCTCGTTATAGCCTTTGCCGTCGTAGCGCTCATGATGATAGCGCGCTCCCTCGCTGATCCCCGGCAGGGAAGTGAAATCTTTGAGAATTTCCCCGCCGATGGAGGGATGGCTCATGATCGTCTGCCGCTCTTCATCGGTCAATTTGCCCGGCTTATTTAAGATATTGTCGGATATGCCTATCTTGCCTATGTCGTGCAGCAGCGCAATGTAGTAGATCCGCTCCTGCTCATCCTTTGACAATTTCAGCTTCTTTGCGATCTCTAAGGAATATGCCGCCACACGGGCAGAATGTCCGTTCGTATATTTGTCTTTGGCATCTATCGTGTTCGCGAATGTCCGCAGCGCCTGATAGATGATGCTCTGGTACTCTTTCTGCCGCTGCTTTAGGCGCAGCGTTTTTAAGTAAATGAAAATCCACACGAGCAGCGCGATCAGGAGCGCTGCCGCGATCCCCACCAGCACCCAGAACCATACATGCTCCCAGAAGCGGTACTCTTTCTGGATCCCTATGGTGCAGGAGGAACTGACGCTCTCCCCGTCCGTCCCTAAGACCTCCAGCACGAATTGATAGTCCCCTCCGGACAGATTGGTGTAGCTGGCGCTCATCAGCTGGTCGTTTGTAGTGACATAGCTGTTTTTATCAAATCCCTTGAGCTGGTAGCGCACTTTGACTTCCTGCCCGGTATAGCTAAGGGCGGCAAAATCAATCGTCAGACGGGTAGTCCGCCCGTCTATGGTGATGTTCCCCGGCACTTCATAGACTACATCGTCCGCCATGACCTGATTGACGATCGCCTTGATGGGTGCTCTCTCCGTCTCTAACTCAGAGAGCTTTAGCAGCGATAGTCCCTTGCTGGTGCAAATATAAAACACATCGTCCTTCCATGTGTTCCAGGTATTGGCATTCAAAGAGCCTGTCAGCCCCTCTGGAATGCCCAGCACCTGCGTGGGAGTCTCTTCGCCGGAGAGCAGCTTTTCACGGTTTAAGGCGTTGATCCCGTTGCTCTGCAGCAGCCACAGCTGATCGTTCACCAAGCACATGTCAAAGATGCTCCCAGGGCTTTTATCATAGTTTTCCATCAGCCGGAACGTCTTAAAGTCCCAGTAATAGAGGCTGTTTCCCGCGCTTAAGAAGATCCCCTCTCCTCCCTCATCCGGAAGCATCCTCAGCACTACGCCCGAGTCAAGCCCCTCGTCAAAGCCGTAATGCGTCACCTCATCCCCTTTCATCGCATACATTCCCTGCCCGTCGCTGCCCGCATAGAGCGTGCCGTCCTCTCCTTCGCAGAGACAGAGGATCACCGGATACGTCAGGCCATCCTCCGGCAGATATGTGCGGACGACTTTCCCGCCGCGCAGGATCGTCACGCCATTCCGGGTGGCTGCCGCAATCCGCCCGTCGGAACATTCCATAACCATGCGTATCTGATCGTCGGAGAGGCCGTCCTCTTTCGTATATGAGGCGATCGCTCCCGTCTCCGGTTCGTAGCATACGAGTCCGTGTTCATAATAAGTGCCGATCCAGATATTCCCCCTGCTGTCGGAAAGGATATGCCGGATCCGCTCCCCCTCCAGGAAATCCGTCAGCTCATTTTTCACCTGGCGAAAGCCGCTGTCTAAGATCATAAGGCCTGTGTCCGTCCCGAGATAGTAACTGTCCTCACTCACCGCCACCGTATTTATGGCCGTTTTCGACAGCTCCGCCCTCTCGTTTACGTTGTAATAAATCCCATCCATAAGATGTATGATCCCGTAGCTGCTAGAGGCGATCCAGATATTTCCTTCGTAATCCATGTTCACAACATTCAATGAATTGGTATGCTCCATGGTAATCGGATGCCATCTGCCGCCGGCGTCCAGATACCCCAGTCCGTTCATCGCCGCGGCCCATATGTTCCCATCTTTATCCTGCGTAATATCATTCACGGTGGAAAGTTCCCCGATGCTGTATTTTTTCAAGGAAAAGGAGCTTTTCCCGTAGTCATCGTCAAGAAGCTTCAGGCGGTAAATGAGGTTGCCGCTGGTTCCTAAGTACAGTGTGCCATCTTCCGCCTTATCTATGCAGTACAGATCCGCCTCGAGCATTTCCTCGGAGTAAAAAGTGCCGATCACTTCCCCCTCCGAAATCAGCAGCGCCTGGCCGTCATCGATGCATGCCCAGAGCACGCCGTTTGGATCCGCTGTCATGGAGTAAATGGTCATTCCATGGGCTTTTTCATCAACCATTTCCAACTCTTTTTCTCCCGCCGCAGCCAGGCCGGAGGTTGTTCCCACATAGATCGTCCCGTCTTTCCCCTCGGCAAAGGCCCTCACAGAAGAAAACTCCTGCACATCGGCATACTGGTATTGCGTAAAAACGCTCTTTTCATAGAGATACACGCCCGCGTCATTGGTGCCGATCCACAGCCTTCCCTTGCTGTCCTCAAAAAGCGCTCTGATGCTGGAGGAAGAAATCGCCCCCTCCACGGAATAATTGCGGAAGGTAGTGCCGTCATAACGTATCAGTCCGCCATAGCTGCCGATCCATACATATCCGTCCTGTGTCTGCAGGACGGTATTTGCCTCTCCTGTCGGCAGTCCATTGGTTTCATTATATTCATATGTAATCCACTCCTGCAAGCCGTCCGTATTTTCCGCGAATACAATATCTGATTTCAGCAAGGCCCATGCAAAGAAAGGCAGCAGCGCATAGATCACAGATTTTCGCATTTTCATCCTTTTTCTCCCTTCCTAACGCTTCCGGTCATTCTAAAACTATTATGTTATATGCGATCCCATCGGAATCTGCACAGTTTCCCCGGTCTTATCCGTCAGAAACAGTGTATCTTCCCGCCATGTCTTTCGACATTATACCACTGTCCGCCGCGCCTGTCACCAACTTTTGAAACGCGCCCTCGCATTTTGGGATGCCGCGGTCCTTCCTCAGCTGGATTTTGGAGGGAATGCCGGCTGACCGCACAGCAGAGCGGACGGCTTTTTCTACATGACGGTTGATTTCAGCGGTTTTTACCATTATGATATAGATATGCTTATCCGTTCCGCCCGCGGCAGCCCGCGCACAGCAGCCGCCGCAGATGAGGCGGCCGATATCCGCCAGAATCTCTTTGCGGCAGAAAGGATGTTCCCTCTTATGATCACATATCATTTTAAACCCGACAGTTTCCGCACTTTCCAGGAAGGCATCGCCAGGGAATGGGCGATCACCAACGGCATCGGGGGTTATGCCGGCAGCTCCTTAATCGGCGCGCACACCCGCACCCACCAGGGCTATCTCATCGCAAGCCTCCATCCCCCCACGGAGCGTTTTCTGGTTTTTTCCAAGGTCCATGAGTCCATCCGCGCGGACAGGCTTTACTCCTTAGAAACCTCACAGCATTTCACAGACGGAAACGTCTGCTATGCCAACGGTCAGGAGTATCTGACTTCCTTTTCCTATGACGGAAGCGCCCACTATACCTACCGCTGCGGATCTGTGACTCTGCGGAAACATATCTGTTTAAAACCCGGGGAAAATGTCTGCGCCGTTTCTTATGAAATGGAAAATGAAGGGGCAGACGCTGTCCTCTCTCTGGTTCCCCTGTTTAATTTCCGGGAGCACAGCGCCTCTTCCACCTCCGGCACGCTGGCATTCCGCACAGCCCTTTCGGGAAACACCCTGAGCCTGACGCCGGAATGCCGTCCCGGATATACCATCCTGTTCCAGGCGAGCGAAGGTGTTTTTCATGAGCATAGGCCCTGCTTTGACGAGCATATGCAGCTGCAGACGGAAGTGGAATTGGAAACGCCGGGATTAGACACGCACTACTGTCCCTATGAGATTACGGTTTCCCTTCCCGCCGGAAGCGGGAAGCGTCTCTCCCTGCTCTGCTCTCTGCTGCCCTCGCCCGCAGCTTTTGCGGACATTTCAGAGGACGCCGCCTTTTCCATTCTAAAGGAGCGTCTTTCCTATACGAAACGGCTTTATGCGACGGCAGGGTTTTCGGACCCTTTCGCCAATGAGCTGGCGCTCGCCGCCGACCAGTTTTTATCCTACCGCAGCTCCACCGGATTACAGACGATTTTGGCGGGACTTCCCTGGTTTACCGACTGGGGACGCGATACGATGATCGCCTATACCGGTCTTGTGCTATGTACCGGAAAGAAGAAGGAGGCCCGGGAGATTCTTCAGACCTTTGCCCTCTATGTCCGTCACGGGATTGTCCCGAATATGTTTCCTGACGATAACACGCCTCCCCTCTATAATACGGCGGACGCCTCCCTCTGGTATTTTTACGCGGTCTGGCAGTATCTGCAGTATTACCCCGCCGGGGAGGACTACGCCTTTGTCAGGGAAACCATTTATCCAAAATTAAAGGAAATCATTGCCGCCTACCGCGAGGGAACCGATTTCAGTATCTATATGGAAGAGGACGGACTCATTCACGCCGGAAGCGGACTGGATCAGATCACCTGGATGGACGTGCGTGCCGGCGACTGGGTTCCCACTCCGCGCCATGGAAAACCCGTGGAAATTAACGCCCTGTGGTACAATGCCCTGAAAGTGATGGAGCAGCTTGCAGAACGTTTCGGGGATCCTTCTGCGGGTTTCTCCGCGGCAGATTACCGCGGGCTTTCTGAGCGGGTAAAAGCCTCTTTCCGGGAAAAGTTCTGGTGGGAGGAAAAAGGCTGCCTTTATGATGTGGTGGACGGAGACGTTACGGACGACCACCTGCGCCCCAACCAGATTTACGCCGTCTCCCTTCCCTTTGCCATGTTAGATGAGGCGCAGGAGCTTCGCATCGTTTCCGTGGTGAAAGAAAAGCTCTATGCCGGCTGCGGCCTCCGCTCCCTCTCTTGTGACCATCCAGATTATCATGGTATCTACTGCGGTTCCCTGCCGAAACGGGACGCCGCCTATCATCAGGGGACTGCCTGGGGATTTTTGCTGGGGGGATTTTTGACGGCTTACGCAAAAGT
>CAZAMD010000030.1:0-5760 GCA_964486485.1 uncultured Roseburia sp.
TGTTATATACCGACTGGTATGCGAGATTCCGGTGCGTCGGCGGCAGCTGCCCGCTGACCTGCTGCGGGGGCTGGCGGATCAGCCTTCTCGAGAAAGAGGTCGAGATGTACCGCGGGATGGAGCAGCCCTGCGCTGCTGCCATATGGGATGCGGTGGATGAAGAAAAGAAAGAGATGAAGCAGTGCGGCGGCCGCTGCAAGCTGCTGACGGAGGAGAAATTATGCACGATTGTCCTGGAGTGCGGGGAGGAGTATCTGTCTGCGACCTGCAAGATTTTCCCGCGAACGATAAAAACATTCGGGGATATCCAGGAGGCAAATGTGGAGATTGTCTGTCCGATCGTCGCCAGATATCTGTTTGAGGAAGAGCCTTTGAGCTTCGGATTAGAGGAAGTCGAGGCTGACGTTTCCGGCACGGTGGATTATGTGCTGTATGACGCGCTGAACGCGGCGAGGACATATCTGGTGGGATTATTCCAGATTCCTGACGCGGCGGGAGACGCGATCGGCGGAAAGATTTACCTGATGCTGAAGATGGCGGAGGAGCTGCGGGCGCTCTATGGCGCGGGGGAGCTGACCCCGGAGGCAGTGCGCCGGTGCGTGGATTCGTATGACAGAGAAGAGGTCTATGGTGCGTGGTATCCGTTCTGTGAAAAGATCATCGGCAATATGGACATCAAGGCGGGAGCGCTGCAGCTGCTGGTCGCTGAATTGAGCCAGATCGGCATCTTCCAAAAGGAGCTTTATGTGCTTGAGCGGGAGCTGCCTGATATCAGGCAGCTGATCGAAGAAAGGCAGAAGCTGGATTCTGGCGACAGGAACAGAGTCCTGCGGCAGTTTGTCGCCTATGTCAGAGAGCATTTTGGGACGTTTTCCTCAAATTTCTTTGTCTACAGCCTGTTTAACGACTGGCTGCCCGAAGAGCTGGACATGGAAAAGTTTGGGATGAAGATACGGCTTCGGGTACTGGAGCTTGCGCTGATACAGTATTTCGCCATGATGCTGTGGATGAAGGACGGGGAGCTTACCGCGGACACCTATGCCCTGCTGATCTCGATCGTGGACAGATACTGGTCGCATGGGAATAAAGAGAATAAAGAGAATATCGCGGGGATTTTGGAAAAATTCCTGGAAAACGAAGAGGAAGAGAGCGCCACGAAGCTGCTGCTTTTCCCCGCGGTCTAGCACGGCGGGATGGAGCAGCCCTCACGCAAGCAGCCGCCTCCGCCCGCGAAAAAGAATCAAAATAGTGGCTTGTAAAAGCCTGTAAGTATGTTAAAATAGAGATATATGCAAACACTGACTTGACGCATACGGAGGAAAAGGGTATTTTTATGAGATCAATTAAAACTAAGGTTGTCATTGGAATGATTCTGACTTCCCTGATCGCGACAGGCATCTGCGGAAGCATCGCCGTTGTCAAATCTTACAAAAATTCTTATGCCTATTCAAAAAAACAGATGGAACTTTATTGTGAAAACCAGAGTGAGAACTTAAATAAAGTCCTGGAAAGGATAGAGCAGTCGGTGGACACCGTTTATGCCATTGCGATGGCGGAGCTGACGGATATCAAAGCCTTTAAGGAAGACAAGTCCTATGTGGACGCCTATACGGACAGCATGTATGAGGTGCTTCTGCAGGCGGCGGAATTTACAAACGAGGCCCTGACGGCCTATATCCGCTATGATCCGGCGTATGGCGGCTCTGACAGCGGCCTCTATCTCACCAGGAACAATACGCAGGAGGCGTTTGTCAAGGGAGATCTGGTCGATATTTCCCAGTATGACGAGAATGACACGGAGCATGTGGCATGGTTTTACATACCGACAAAGGAAGAGGGGGCAAACTGGCTCCTGCCGTATTACAATGCCAATGTGGGCAGCTATGTGCTTTCCTATGTTGCGCCTATGTTCGTGGACGGCGAGCCGATAGGCGTTGTGGGCATGGACATTGACTATCAGGAGCTGGTAGGCTATGTGGACGAGTCGCATATCTTTGAGACGGGGTACGCGGTTCTGATCGATGCGACGGGAAACATCATCTACCATCCCGAGCTGGAATTGGGGGAAAATCTCTCGAGTTCGGACACCGGTCTGGGAGATCTGGTGAAATACCTGGCGGATCCCGAGAAAGAGAAGATGACCATTGAATACCGCTATGACGGCTCTGACAAGGTCATGTGCTACCGGATCTTGGAAAATGAGATAAGATATATGCTGTCCGCGCCTGAGAAAGAGCTGAAGATGGCGGCCTCCAACCTATCCCGCGTCATTCTGCTGGGCGTTCTCGCTGCGCTCCTCATCTCGGTCGGGATAGGATTTGCGCTGGGCACGCTTCTGACGCGCCCCATCCGCCAGATCGGAGACATCGTATCCGAGACGGCAGGGTTTAAATTCGCGGACACGCATGTAAACGAAAAGCTGTACAAGCGGAAAGATGAGACGGCAAGCATGGCCAGGTCCCTGCATGACATGCGCCAGAAGCTGCGCGACATGGTGGCGGATATACAGACGGCATATCAGGATTTAGAGAATTCCATGGATCATATCTCCAAGATGAGCGGGCGCGTCAATGAGATGAGCGGCACGAACTCCGCCACCACGAAGGAGCTGGCAAAGGCCATGGATCTGACGGTCAGCACGATGCAGAAAGTCGATGTTACGGTAAACGGGATCAAAGATCGCGCCATTGGCATCGGGCAGCTTTCAAAAGAGAGCAAGGAAAGCTCTGTGGAGGTAAAGAACCGCGCGCTGCAGATGAGGGAAAAGACGCAGGCTGCCAGCAGGAACACCAGGGATATGTGCGAAACCGTGCAGAAAAAGACATCTGAGGCGATGGATCAGGCGAAAGCGGTGGAGAAGATCAGCCAGCTGACCCAGACCATTTTAGACATTTCCAACCAGACGAATCTGCTGGCGCTGAATGCTTCCATTGAGGCGGCGCGCGCCGGAGACGCCGGGAAAGGCTTTGCGGTGGTTGCCGGAGAGATAGGGAAGCTGGCGTCCCAGACGTCCGCTACCGTGGGCAATATCAATGATATCATCAAAGAGGTAAACGGGACAGTCGAAAACATGGCGCTGTGCCTGCAGGAGAGCGTGGAATTTTTAGAGGAAACCGTATTAAAAGACTATGAAGCGTTCATGGAAGTGGCGAACCAGTACAATGACGACGCTTCGGTATTCAACAATGACATGAATGCCATCAGCGAGCAGATCAACACGCTTCTGACAGCGGTCGTGGAGATCGCCGAGGCGGTGGACAGCGTCAGCATCACGATCGGGGAATCCGCAAACGGGGTAAACGACATTGCCCAGAAAACGCTGGAAGTCGCGGAAGTGATAGAAGGAAATAACAACCTTATGGAGAGCAACCAGAAAGATATGGATCATCTGAAAAGGATCCTTGATATGTTTTCCACGGAAAAATAAACATATCTTTTCGGACGGCGGTGGAAGGAGTGCTTGATGCGGCATTGCGGAAGCGGCATAGGAGGCTGATTATGGCGACACTTGGCATTCCGCGGAATACCATTGCGGTATTGCAGAAATACCGCTTTTGCTTTCAAAAAAAATGGGGGCAGAATTTTCTGATCGACACGCATGTACTCGAGAAGATCATCTGTGCGGCGGGCGTTGCGGAAGAAGATTTTGTCTTAGAAATCGGGCCTGGGATCGGCACGATGACCCAGTATCTCTGTGAAAACGCGAGAGAGGTGGCGGCGGTGGAGATTGACGCCAATCTGATCCCCGTGCTGGAGGACACCTTAAGCGCATACCGCAATGTCACGATCATCAACGAAGATATTTTGAAGCTGGATCTCTCTAGGCTCATAAAAGAGCGCAATGGCGGCAATCCGATCAAGGTAGTGGCGAATCTTCCATATTATATCACCACGCCGATCATCATGGGCTTATTGGAGAGCCGCGTGCCCGTGGAGAGCATCACGGTCATGGTGCAGAAAGAAGTGGCGGACCGGATGCGGGCAGGGCCGGGGACGAAGGACTACGGCGCCCTGTCATTGGCGGTGCAGTATTACGCGGAGCCGGAAATGGTGGCATATGTGCCGCCGAACTGTTTTATGCCCCGCCCCAATGTAGGGAGCGCGGTGATGCGCCTTACCCGCCATGAGATGCCTCCGGTGCGGACAGAGAATGAGGAATTCCTGTTTTCTGTGATACATGCCGCCTTTCACCAGCGGAGGAAGACGCTGGCGAACAGCCTGACCAATTCCGGGGATATCCGCCTCTCCAAGGAAGAGATCACGGAGAGCATCCGGGAATTGGGGATGCCTGTGACGATCCGGGGAGAAGCGCTGACGCTAGGGCAGTTTGCGGCGCTTGCCGATCGCGTCAAGAAAAAAGAAGCGATGCGTGAGTCCTTAGAAAAATAGAATGACCCGTCTCTTTGTTTCATATACTGAATGGAACAAGGAGATTTTTTTATGAGGAGAAAGAAAAAAAGAAAAGCGGCGGGCGGGTTTCCCGCGCTGACGACGCTCCTGCTTTTGCCGCTGCTGCTCACCGTGATCATGCAGAATATGCAGCTGGACCGGCTGCTGGCAGGGATAGGACAGGCCGGGGAGAGCCGGGGAGAGCCGGAGGGAGAAGCCCTGATCGGCATCGTGGCAAAAGAGATGGATGCAGGCTTTCGGGAAGAGGCCTTGAAAGCGCAGAGCGTCATTGCGAGAACAAATTACCTCGATGCAAAAAACAGAGGGAGCAAGCTGCCGGACGCGATGTCCGTCGAGGAGATGCAGGAAGCGTTCGGAGAGGATTTTCCAGGGGTTTATGAACGGCTGGAGGCGTGTGTCAGCGCGACCGCGGGGGAAACGCTGATGTGGCAGGACGGTTATATCTATGCCGCCTATCATGCGGTCAGCGGCGGCAGGACCAGGAATATGGAAGAATGGTACCCAGAGGCGCATATGCCTTATCTGGCCAGCGTTCCCTGCCATGACGATATGGCGGCAGAGGGGTATCTGGCAGTCTGCTTCTGGAAGAAAGAGGAATTTCTGAAAATCTTAAATGAGGCCTTTCCCGAAGCGCAGATCCAGGATGCGGCGGCGGTGCAGGTGGCAGAACGGGATACGGCGGAATATGTGCTAAAAGTGCAAATGGGAGAAAGCCAGTGCAGCGGGGAAGAGTTCCGCGATGCCTTTGCCCTTAACTCGGCTTGCTTTACCATTGCTGACACGGGAGAAAATATCCGCATCGTCACAAAAGGCATAGGACACGGCTTTGGCCTAAGCCAGCATATGGCGGAGGCGATGGCGGCGCAGGGAGCGGACTACCGGGAGATCCTGTCTTACTTTTTTCCGGAATCCAGGCTGGAAAAGCTGGAAAAGACGGAAAAAAACAACTGAAATCTGAATAAACCATCTGTATTCGGTAAGACTATAGTTAAAAACAAGGAAATGGATGGTGAAAGGATATGAAAAAGAAGGGATGGACCGGTATTTTTCGCCGGAAACAATATGTGATCGCGGGGACTCTGGTGATCATTGCGGCCATCGGCACAACGGTACTCTACAGCAACCGCCAGGAAAAAGAGCGGCAGCAGATGGAAGCGCAGTTTGCCGAGGAGCTGAATCAGAGCCAGCAGGAGCTGGCGGAAGTGCCGGCCACGGAGGAAGAGGAGCTGCAGGAGGCGGCCGCTGTCGTCCCGCCAAAGACGGAGACGGAAAAGGAGACGGCAGAGAAAAAGGCGGCAGAAAAAGCGGCGGCAGAAAAAGCGGCGGCAGAGAAAGCGGCGGCAGAAAAAG
>CAZAMD010000030.1:5860-28878 GCA_964486485.1 uncultured Roseburia sp.
TGGCATGTCCTGGAACCGATATCCATACGGCTCTTGCGGGAAAACGCGGGGAAAAAGAACAGATGGCGCTGCCTGACTGGAAACAAATCGGCAAGATGGCATAAACTATACTGTGAAGAGAAAAACCCGCAATCGAACTTTCACAGTTGCACAAAGGAATTTTCTAAGGAACGGCATCCGCATAGATAAAGTACGTTTTCCTTCGATTGCTTTGATCGCATAGAACCCTCTGCCTGCGTCATGCCAGGTATAGGGTTACATAACAGGGCAGGACAGAAGCAGAAGAAATAGAGGAATGGGAAAAATAGAAGAAATAGAAGAGTATAGAAGAAATAGAAAAACAGAAAAAATAGAAAAACAGGAGAAATAGAAAAAATAGAAGAACAAAAATTTCCCGTAATTTCCTGTAATTTCCTCTGCAAAACCGGTTGACAAATAGCAAAGCATATGATAAGTTTGAAATGTTGTGCGTTAGTAAGTAATCAATATGGAGACGAGAATGGAAACAGTAAGATTTGAAGAGTTGGATTTGTATCCCCAGATACTGCGGGCGATTGAAGAAATGGGATTTGAAGAGGCGACTCCGATCCAGAGTCAGGCGATCCCCGTGGTCATGTCCGGGGTGGATGTGATCGGACAGGCGCAGACGGGAACCGGAAAGACGGCGTCTTTCGGCATACCGATGCTGCAGAAAGTAGAACCTGACAATAAGAAAACACAGGTCCTTGTGTTATCCCCCACCAGAGAGCTTGCGATCCAGGTGGCGGACGAGATCCGGAAGCTGGCAAAGTATATGCATGGCATAAAGATCCTTCCGGTTTACGGAGGGCAGGAGATCGGGCGGCAGATCAAAGCCTTAAAGGATGGCGCCCAGATCATCATCGGGACGCCGGGGCGCGTGATGGACCATCTCCGCAGGAAGACGATCCGCTGTGATGCAGTCAATACCGTTGTGTTAGACGAGGCGGACGAAATGCTGAACATGGGATTCCGCGAGGATATCGAAACGATTTTGGAGTACATACCGGAGGAAAACCGGCAGACGGTTCTTTTCTCCGCCACGATGCCAAAGCCGATCTTAGATATCACCAGAAAATACCAGCACGATGCGGTTACCATCAAGGTGGTGAAAAAAGAGCTGACCGTGCCGAGCATTGAGCAGTATTACTATGATGTAAAGAGAAAGGACAAGGTGGAGGTCCTCACCCGCCTCCTGGACTATTATGACCCGAAGCTCTCGCTGGTGTTCTGCAATACCAAGCGCATGGTGGACGAGCTTACGGAAGAGCTGCAGGGCAGGGGATATTTTGCGGAGGGACTCCACGGTGACATGAAGCAGAGCCAGAGGGACAGGGTCATGCGCGGATTCCGGAACGGGAAGACCGAGATACTGGTCGCGACAGATGTTGCCGCAAGAGGAATCGATGTGGACGATGTGGAAGCCGTGTTCAACTATGACATTCCCCAGGACGACGAGTATTATGTACACCGCATCGGCCGTACCGGAAGAGCGGGCAGGGCGGGCAGAGCCTTTACCTTTGTAAAGGGCAAGGAAGTCTACAAGCTAAAAGACATCATGCGCTACTGCAAGACGAAGATCGTGGCAATGCCGATCCCGTCCACGGATGACGTGGCGCAGATCAAGGCGGAGAAAGTCATGGACGAAATCGGACGCATCATCGATGAGGAAAATTTAAAGGATATGATAGACATCATCGAGCAGCAGGTCAATGATTCCGATTATACCGCTATGGATATCGCGGCGGCTTTCTTGAAACAGGCGCTGGGATATGTGAACCTAGAGGGAGAGAAAGACGACGGATTCAATTTTGAAAATACCGGCGCGGAGGAAGGCATGGTGCGCCTCTTTATCAATATCGGGAAGAAAGACAACATAAGGCCGAGGGACATTCTGGGAGCTGTCGCGGGAGAATCCGGCATTCCAGGCAAACTGGTGGGAGCGATCGATATGTATGATAAATACACGTTCGTGGAAGTCCCGAGGGAATATGGCAAGGAAGTCCTCGAGGGCATGAAGCACGCGAAGATCAAGGGACGTTCCGTGAATATGGAGCCGGCAAATCAGAAATAGAAAAGCGGGATGGCTTACAGGCAAGCGGGGCGCTGCATCAGGCAGCGCCCCGCTTTCTGCGCGCGCTTCATCAAATTTTAATCTTTTTGCGCATTGGATATTCATAATTATTCCTTTACAATAGAGGGCAGAAACAATATCGCGAAATCGTTTCAGAAGAAAAGCAAAAGAAAGGCAAAAGAGAGGCAAAAGAAGGCAAAAGAAAGGCAAAAGAAGGCAAAAGAAAGGCAAAAGAAGGAAAAAGAAAAGCAAAAGAGAGGAAAAAGAAGGCAAAAGAAAGGCAAAAGAAAGCAAAAGAGAGGCAAAAGAGAGGAAAAAGAAAGGCAAAAAAAGGGAAAAGAGAGGCACGGGAGCTATATGTATAACATACTGGTATGCGACGACGAAAAGGACATTGTATCCGCATTGAAAATATACCTGACAGCGGATGGGTATCAGGTATTCTGCGCTTACAGCGGAAAGGAGGCATTGGGCATCTTAGAGGAGAATGACATTCACCTTGTGCTCATGGATATTATGATGCCGGAGATGGACGGGATATCCGCCATGGTAAGGATCCGGGAGAAATCCAATGTGCCGGTCATATTGCTCACCGCAAAAAGCGAGGACACGGACAAGGTGCTGGGGCTTACCGTAGGGGCGGACGACTATGTGACGAAGCCTTTTAATCCCGTGGAGCTGCAGGCGCGGGTGAAGTCCCAGCTCAGGCGCTATATGCAGCTGGGAGGGGGGAGCGTGAAAAAAGAAACGCTCTGCATAGGAGGGATTGAGTTAGACGACCGTACCAAAGAGGTGACATTGGACGGAGAGCCGGTTTCCCTGACCCGCACGGAATATGATATCCTAAAGCTGCTGATGGAGAATCCGGGAAAGGTATTTTCGCCAAACCAGATCTACGAAGCGGTCTGGAACGATAATCCTTATGGCACGGAAAACACCGTTGCGGTACATATCCGCCATCTCCGTGAAAAAGTAGAGTATAATCCCGCGGAACCCCGCTATCTGAAAGTGGTATGGGGCAGAGGATATAAGATGGAGGGATAAAAGATTTGTGCGCCCGCGCAACGCCCCTGTCAGGAAAAAACCGCCGGATGGCGGTAGAAGGGAGATCACATGAATAAGAATAAATGGAAAGGTTCGTTCGCCGCGAAAGCGGCGGCATGGATTTTATTGACGATAAGCGCTGTATGTTTTGTGGCAAGTATGACTGCCATCGCATGGATGATGGAAGAACACATATATGAGTCTTCCAGGGAGGAGACGAGGGAAAAGCTGTTTTCTGAGATTACGTCCCGTTATTCCCTGATTGCCGCATATCATTACTGCCATGGCGGAGAGGATGACGGCTTTCAGAAAACTTTGGAGGATTCAGACTTTCAATACGGTATTATTGAGGCCTCTTCCTTAGAGGGGCTGGATGTAAGCGATGAGAAAATATACGCCGTGAACAACTTTTCAAGGAAGGTGGCAAAGGAAGAATTACAGATCTGTCCGGTCGATCTGTCGCCGGATGATTCTCTGCATTATCGGGAGGGATTGCTTTTTGGGTACGCCTATCTTCGGCCGAATCACGATTCGACGCAAAGCTACTATGTAGACAAAATCTGCTATGATACCTCCAGTGGAATTTTGTATTACAAAACCTTGGAGAATGTATTGTATCCGGTGCAGAAGGTGAGCTTGTACGATGAAAGCGGATCTGTATCCTACGAGTTTTTGTATCAGTTTGATTTTGCGAAAAAGCAATATCAAAAGGTGGGAAGTTCAAGTTCGTGGGGCGGAGAAGATGAATACGAATATAGAGGCGCAGCTGATGAGGAAATGGAACTGCTGTTGTCGCAGGACTTTATAAACTTTGCAATGTTAGAGGAACAGGGAATCGCCCGCGAAGAGTGGGGGAGATTTCTGTTAGATGACGTCAGGGAGATACCGGCGGAAGAATTGATGCCTGTCAATGTCAAAGACAGCGGATGGAAGGTGACAAGAACAACGGAGTATTATCTGGACGAAAACTATACGTTGCACGCCGCTCCTGAAACAGGGAAAGTCAGGCATTATATCGTAGTTTCCCTATGGCCGGATAACCTGCCGGAGGGCTGGTCAGAGAATCTGTTTGTCCAGGCAAATACCCTTGTAAACTGGATTTATGCGTGGCGTTATCCGGCGCTTTTTGTATTCTCCCTGTCCCTGATACTGGGCATAGGCTCTTTCTGCTTTTTAATGGCAGCGGCAGGACGCCGCAGGGGAACGGAAGAAATCGTGCTGCTTCCCATAGATAAAATGTGGCTGGATGCGCTGGCTGTTCTGACGCTTGCTGGAGAATCGATCATAATTATGCTGCTTGATGTGGTGGCGGACTCTTTCTATTCTCTCACACTGCCTGCCCTCTGCCTGGCTGTTCTGTTAGCGCTTTGCGGGGGATGGCTTCTCCTGTGGTTTCTCTTAAGCTTTGCCGTCCGGGTAAAAAAAGGAAAATGGTGGAGAAATACGCTCATTTACAAGATCTGTGCCTCTGTGGGAAGATTTTTTTACAAGATCTGTGCCTCTGTGGGAAGATTTTTTGAGAAGATATGGCAGAACATGGGTTTCCTATGGAGATGGCTGCTGGTCATGGCGGCACTGGCGGTTTTTGAATTTTGCGGAATTGTTGTTCTGGGCGTACATCAGGTAGAAGTCCTGATTTTCGTGTGGTTCTTGGAGAAGGCGCTGCTTTATACGCTGATCATTTGGGGCTTGATACAGATGAAAACCCTCAAAGAGGGAGGCGAGCGAATCGCTGCCGGAGATTTAGAGTACAAGATCGACACGAATCACATGATGATGGATTTTAAACGTCATGGAGAGAATATCAACAGAATCAGCGAGGGGATGGCGCGCGCCGTGGAGGAACGGATGAAAAGCGAGCGCTTTAAGACGGAGCTTATCACCAATGTCTCCCATGACATCAAGACGCCTCTGACTTCCATTATCAATTATGTGGACCTGCTGGAAAAAGAGAAACTGGAAAACGCGACGGCAGAAGAATATTTAGAAGTATTAGAACGGCAGTCGGCCAGATTGAAAAAGCTGATTGAGGATCTGATGGAAGCCTCTAAGGCAGTCACAGGAAATCTGGAGGTTCATTTGGAGCGTCTGGAGGCGGGCGTATTCATGGTGCAGACGGTGGGCGAGTTTGAGGAAAAAACGAAAGCGGCGGAACTGGATCTGCGGATAAGCAAGCCGGAGCAGCCGGTATATATCATGGCGGACGGCAGGCATTTCTGGCGGGTCATTGACAACCTTATGAACAACATCTGCAAATATGCGCAGCCGGGCACAAGAGTCTATATCGACATGGAAATCAGGCAGAAACGGGTGGCGATCACGTTCCGCAATACATCTAGGTATCCGCTGAACATGAGCAGCGAAGCCCTGATGGAGCGCTTTGCGCGGGGGGACAGCTCCAGGAATACGGAGGGGAACGGCTTGGGATTGTCCATTGCCAACAGCCTCATGGATATCATGGGCGGAAGTTTTCAGCTGTGCGTGGATGGCGATCTGTTTAAGGTCATCTTGGAATTTGACGAGGCGGATCCTCCCGGCAAATCTGCGGATGCCGGAAAGGACTGACAGGGAAAGCTTCTCTTGCATGCCTTTCCACCGCTCCTGACGTGCGCGGCATAAGGCCAGCTCTTTCTCAAAGAAGGGGCTGGTCTTATTTGTCTGATAATCCCGGTTTCGGGCATGTCAAGCAGAGCTGCGCACAGCCATGGATGCGGCGGCACGGACAGAAAAGAACAGGGGAGCGTGCGGATAAAAAAGTTGACAATTCATAGGACATAACATACAATAAACAGAAAATAGAGATATAAGGTTTGCTGCATATAAGATTGAAAATCAAAATTTTCAATCTGGGATTTGTGCTGCCGCACAAAATCCCTTTTATGGAAAGACCGCCTGATGGCGGCAGAATGAGAGGAAAATATGAAATAGGAGGAAGGAAAATGACATATCCATTTCATACATCTATTTTAGAAATGCTGGTATTATCCATTATCATGAAAGAGGACAGCTACGGCTATCGCATCAGCCAACAGTTAAAGGAAATATCGAATCTGAAAGATTCCGCGCTTTATCCCGTTTTGCGTAGGCTTTCCGACGTTGGATATGTGAGTGTTTATGACAAACAATTTCAAGGGAGGAATCGCAAATATTATCATATCACCCAGACGGGAGCATTGTATTATGAAAGGCTGCGGGAGGAATGGCAGCGGTATATGGACAATATCAATACGATCATAAATAGTGAGAGGCGGGAGGGGAACTATGGGTAATGCCGCAATCCGCCAAAGGATCCCGGCATAAATGCCGTACCCTTTGGCGAAATCTGGATCCTGCGCTGCACTTAGCTTTCTTCTTTCGCCCAGTGGAAAGAAGTGGCGACCGCTTTTCTCCAGATCCTGATTTTTTCTGTCCGCTGGGGGGCATCGATTTCCGGAGAAAAGGTGCGGTCGATGGCCTGATTTTTGCTAACGTCTTCTTTGCTCTTCCAGTATCCCGTGGCAAGACCGGCTAAATACGCGGCTCCCATAGCGGTTGTCTCAACGCAGTGGGGGCGTTTCACAGGGGCGCCGCTGATATCCGCCTGCATCTGCATGAGCAGATTGTTGGCGCTTGCGCCGCCATCTACCTTGATGGAGGACAGGGAGATGCCCGAATCGGCTTCCATGGCTTCCAGCACATCATTTACCTGATAGGCGATGGATTCCAAAGTGGCGCGGATAATGTGGTATTTGTTGACGCCTCTTGTCAGACCGACGATAGTCCCCCTTGCGTACTGGTCCCAGTAGGGGGCGCCAAGTCCGGTGAAAGCGGGAACTACATAGCAGCCGCTGGTGTCAGGGACTTTCCTCGCCATGTATTCAGAATCGGTGGAAGAGTCGATGAAATGCAGCTCGTCGCGCAGCCACTGGATAGAAGCGCCCGCCACGAAGATGGAGCCTTCCAAAGCGTAAGTCACTTTTCCGTCAAGTCCCCAGGCGATGGTAGTTACCAGCCCGTTCCTGGAATATACAGGCTTCCCGCCCGTGTTCATCAGCAAAAAGCAGCCTGTCCCGTAGGTATTCTTTGCCTCGCCGCTGGAAAAGCAGGTCTGTCCGAATAACGCGGCTTGCTGGTCGCCGGCGGCTCCAGATATGGGAATGGGCCCGCCGAAGAACATCGGATTTGCGTTTCCGTAAATGCAGCTGGAGGGCACCGGTTTGGGAAGCATGCATTTCGGGATATCCAATTCCTTCAAAATCTCTTCATCCCAGTCTAAAGTATTGATGTTAAACATCATCGTCCTTGACGCATTAGAATAATCGGTCACATGAACCTGTCCTTTGGTCAGTTTCCAGATAAGCCATGTCTCCACCGTGCCAAAGAGCAGTTCGCCTTTTTGGGCGCGTTCTTTTGCCCCCTTCACATGCTCTAAGATCCATTTCAGCTTGGTGCCTGAAAAATAGGCATCAATGACCAGTCCCGTCTTCTGGCGAAAGGCTTCGACCAGTCCCTTTTCTTTGAGCGCATCACAGTATGGAGCGGTACGGCGGCACTGCCACACGATCGCGTGATGGATCGGCTGGCCGGTGTTCCTGTCCCACACGATGGTGGTCTCGCGCTGATTCGTAATGCCGATCGCTTGGATATCTGCGGCTCTGACTCTCAGGTTCGCCATTGCTTCCTTGGCAACCGCTAATTGCGAAGACCAGATTTCCTCGGCATCGTGTTCCACCCATCCCGGCTCTGGAAAATATTGTGTAAATTCTTTCTGGGCGACGCTGCACATTTCGCCTGTCTCGTTAAAAAGGATGCAGCGGTTGCTTGTTGTCCCGGCATCAAGTGCCATGATGTACTTTGCCATATAACCCCTCCCCTATGTGCTTTTTCTCCTGACAGGATAGGAACTGTCACTCTGTATTTCATTATAGTCCACACAAAAGAAAAAGAAAAGCCTTTCCCAAAAGAAGCAAAAAAGAAAGCCGCAGGATTGCAGCAATTTCCCGGAGCGCCCCTTGCGATGGAAAAGTCCGGCGCAAGCACGGAAGGATTTTCTGCGGTCAGTGCAGCAAATGTTTGACAAACCTGCAAACGGGGAAAATCAGCGGCTTGAGAACTATTGAATCCAGCCGCGTCTTATGCTAAAATAAAAGAACGCTGAGGGCGGATAAATGAAATGCCCCTGCAATTCGGTATACTATGGATTTTATGTGATTTAAAATAACAATGAGGAACCATAGCTAGGTGCATACCGCGGGTGATGTGGAAAGGCTAGGGTGGCGGATGAAAAAAGAAAAAAGAAACATTATTCTGGAGACTGCATTTATTGCCGCTCTGCTGGCATTCGTTGTTTTTTCCTTTTTTTCTTTCAGGCGGGATAACAAACAGCGCATTGTCGAGCAGAACAATAATTTGATCAGGGAAATTACAGAGCAGAGCGTCAAGAGGATCGATGAGATGATTGCCATGTCACAGAGGAATCTGGAACTGATAGCGCAGTTATATCCGCCCTTGATGGAAGAGCCGGAAGTGGATACGGATATGCTCAAAGATATGACGGATCAGTCAGACTTTGATTATGTGGAATTTATATCTTCAGACGGAAAGAGTCTGCTGGCAGATGGGAGAACGGCGGATCTTTCGGACCGACCATATTTTATCGACGGGATGAAAGGAAACAGCGGAAAATGCGTGGTTTATGATTCCGGGATTTCCGATGAAACGCTGCTGATCTTTTATTCGCCCTTTTTTTATGAGGGCAAGATGATCGGGGTACTGGGCGGAATGCTGAGAGAGGATACGGTATGCCAGGTACTCTCTGCGGATTATTTTGGCGTGCAGGCCAAAAGCTATCTGCTGGAGCCTGACGGCAACGTGATCCTTTCGGCGGGCGACAGTTCGCATCCTAAAAATCTTCTGGATTCCTGGGAAGAAAACGACCGGCTGCACGGAGAGCAGCGGGAGAAACTGGAGCGGGCGCTGGATGAAGCAAGTCCCGCCAGCTTTAATTATCAGGGTTCTGGCGGAGCGGGAAGCGCCTACGTCGCGCCTCTGGCGGACGGGGATTGGATTCTGGTGCAGAATTTTCCGTCTGAGGTGACGAAGCTGATGACAGAGAAAGCGGACGCCAGCGGCATCCGGCTGGAAATAAAGCTGGCAGGGGCATTTCTTCTGTATATCATTTATCTGCTGTGCAAGAACCGCCTGCAGAAGAAAAAGCTTGTTTCTGAGAATCAGGAAATGTCCGGGCTCGTGAAAGCGGTCACCCGGCTCTTTACGAGATTTGTTTTTGTTGATTATGAAAACAATGCCTATAAATACCTGAGAGGGAAAGGGGAAGGCGTGCCGGAAGAGGGGGTGTACGAAGATCTTTTCCAGCATATGTGTTCCCGGTATGTGGAGGAGGATAAGGACACCGAAAAGATCAGCACTTTAATTTCAAAGGATTGCGTACAAGAGCGCCTGACCCGGGAAGTGCCATATCTGCAGTATGAGTATCAGATCGATGCGGATGAGAGGCGGTGGGAAAATATTTCTGTCATCTGCCTGGAGCGAAAAGACGGGACGCCTTCCAAAGTTTTATTGGCAATCCAGGACGTTACGGAGCGAAAGGAGAGGGAGCTGCAGATCCGCTATGCGCTGAAAGAAGCATCGGAGGCGGCACAGGCCGCAAACCGCGCCAAGTCGGACTTCCTTGCGCGGATGTCCCACGATATACGAACGCCGATGAACGCTATCATGGGAATGACGGCAGTGGCTGCGATGCATCTGGATGACCGGGAACGCCTGACAGACTGCCTCAGCAAGATTACGATTTCCAGCCGTCATCTGCTTGCACTGATCAACGATGTGCTGGATATGTCTAAGATTGAGAGCGGAAAGGTGACTCTTTCCGAGGAACCGTTCAGCATATCCGATATGGTAGACAGTATCATGACAATTATCCGCCCGCAGGCGAAAAGCCGTCATCTGCAGCTTAGGGTGCATATTTCGGACATTGAACATGAGCATGTGATCGGAGATACCCTCAGGCTTCATCAGGTGTTCGTCAACATTTTGGGCAATGCGGTGAAATTCACGCCGGAGGGCGGAACGGTCATGTTTTCCATTAAAGAATGCGAGTCCCTGGTTTCCGGGAGAGCCTGTTATGAGTTTGTCTGCGAGGATACGGGGATCGGCATGGATGAAAATTTCATCAAGACGATTTTCGATCCGTTTACCCGCTCGGATAATTCTGTGAATAGGAAGATTGAGGGAACGGGACTGGGAATGTCCATCGCATACAATATCATCCGCATGATGGACGGCGATATCCAGGTCGAGAGCAAGCTGGGGACCGGATCTAAATTCACGGTCCGGGTCCATTTAAAGAAACAGGGCGTAGAAGCAGAAGATGTGCGGGAGCTGGCGGAATTGCGTGTTCTGGTGGCGGATGACAATCAGACGTCCTGCATCAGTACCTGTGCTATCTTAGAGAGTATCGGCATGGAGGCCGAATGGGTATTGAGCGGAGAGGAGGCCATCCAGAGGACAGTGGAGGTGCATGAGCTTCATGAGGATTTCGCGGCGGTGATCCTGGACTGGAAGATGCCTGGGAAAGATGGCATAGAGACAGCGCGGGAGATACGCAAAGTCATTGGAGAGCAGGTGCCGATCATCATACTGTCGGCTTACGATTGGACGGAAGTGGAAGATGAGGCGCGGGATGCCGGCATTCAGGCATTCATTGAGAAGCCGCTGTTCCGCTCGCGTCTGGTCTATGCGCTGAAATCCGTACTCGCGCAGGACGAAGAGCTGAAAAATATGGAACCGCTGGAGGTCAAGACGACAAAGTATAGCGGAAAACGGGTGCTGCTGGTGGAAGACAATGAACTGAACCGGGAAATCGCCAAAGAGCTGCTTTCTTATATTGATGTTGAGGTGGAGTTTGCCGAGGACGGAAAGATTGCTACGGATATGGTGAAAAATAGCCCGCTTTATCACTACGATCTGATATTTATGGATATCCAGATGCCGGTCATGGATGGGTACGAGGCGACACGGTGCATTCGCGGTTTAGGCAGGGAAGATACGGACCGCATGCCGATCATTGCCATGACGGCAAACGCATTTGCCGATGATATCCGCCATGCGCAGGAAGCTGGAATGAATGACCATGTGGCGAAGCCGGTAGAGACTGAGAAACTGGAAAAGATACTCGATAAGTGGCTGTGATAATGGTTTTGGGAATGGGCATCCCCGCCGCCATTGCGCGGCGGGGATGCTTCTGCTGTCTTTCTGCCTTTTGGGCGGTCAAGATGCAGGTTTGAGGGAGCGGTTATATGATGATAATGTTTGCGCAGTTCAGATCTCCGCCCAGATCATAGACCTTCCCGCTGGTAAGCCCCACTACCACAGGCCTTAGAATATAGTAAGGGGAATTTTTCACTACTTTGGCCCGTTCCCCGTTGCTGAGTTCCACGATGGTATCTACCGGATAAAGGATCATGCTTTCCAGGAAGCTTTTCATGGCAGTGATGTCCAGCTCGGAAGTCATGGACATGATCATTTCCACGGCATCGCGCTGGGAAAAAGCTTTCTTGTAGGGGCGGTCTGTCACAAGGGCGTCATAGATATCAGACACGGACAGAATTTTTGCATAAGGAGAAATGGTATCGCCCTTGATTCCAAAGGGATAGCCCGAACCGTCGATTTTTTCATGATGCTGTAAAACGCTGACGGAAATGGTATCGCTAAAATCCTTTCGGTCTTTGATCAGCTGGTAGCCCAAAACGGGATGCTGGCGTATGAGGGCAAATTCCTCCTCGTCCAAACGGTCCGGTTTGTTGAGGATTTCTGCCGGTATCTTTGTTTTGCCGATATCATGAAGCAGTCCCGCCATGCCGATCTCGCGGAGATCCTCTTTTGAAAATCCCTGTTTTTTTCCAACGATCATAGCAATGGTGGCGACATCGACGCTGTGCTTGAACGTGTATTCATCAGCGGCTTTTAATGCGTTCATATCAATTGCGATGGCATTATTGGATTCGATCGCTTCTAATAAAGCATCGGCAATGCCATTGGTCGCTTCTGCAAATTCTTTTGACTCTGTATTGCTGTAGAGAAACTGAATGCCTTCTGCCACGCGCTTGCGCACGCTTGCCGATAAGGCGACTTTGGAACGGTCGTCGGTGCGGAATTTATCGATATTTTTCTGGGCAGCGGGGGATATGGGAATCTGCTCCTCCTCTGGATCATAGTCTCCGTCTTGTATGTAGACGCTCATCACGCCCAACTTGATCAGGGAGTCGATAATGTATTCGTCAAGGACAGCTCCCCGGGTGACAAGGTTGCGTCCAAGGCGGTCTAGTACCGTGTGGTCGATTTTCATGCCAGGCTTTAATTGTCTTGTCCGTATCCATTTCCTGCGAATCAAAAATCTCCCCCCTCCCCCATGATTGGATATACCAACATATTACACGCTTTTTTGACAAATACCAACGCTTTTTGAAAAAATACATGACAAAAGAAATGCCTCTATCAATAAAAGTACAATAAAAGTATAAAGTATTTTTAAGGAAAATGCACCTATTAATTTTACGGAATGAAAATCCCAGAGAAGCAAAAAGCAGAAAATCCTCGAAAACAGGGAGCGGCAGGAAGATTCGGGAAGGAAAGAAAAATGGAAAAAACGCGGGAAAACCTCACCGGTCTATTTGTCATTATTTCCTTGACATTTTGTCCCTGTTTATCTATAATGGCATAAAATAGTAATGATTCTTGATTTTAGGAGGTGTTTTATGAATCCAAAGGCAATGTACCAGCTCAGTTACGGTCTTTTTGCACTGACCTCTGCCAGAGACGGCAGGGACAACGGCTGCATCGTCAACACGGTCATGCAGGTGACATCTTCCCCGAACCGGATTTCTGTCGCCGTCAACAAACAGAACTATACCCATGATCTCATCATGGACACAGGTATCTTCAATGTTTCTGTTCTCACCACGCAGACACCTTTCTCTGTTTTTCAGCGGTTCGGTTTCCAGAGCGGAAAGGATACCGATAAATTCGCGGGATTTCCAGACGCTGCCCGCACGGAAAACGGCCTGCTCCGGCTCTCATCCTGCGCCAACGCCTATCTGTCCGGAAAGGTGGTCCAGACCTTCGATCTTGGCACGCATACCATGTTCCTGTCAGATGTCACAGACGGCGATGTCTTAAGCAGCATTCCTTCTGTTACCTACAGTTATTATCAGAGTGAGATCAAGCCAAAACCGCAGGAGGCGGATGCATCTGCTCCGCAGAAGAAAGGATTCCGCTGCACCATCTGCGGCTATGTCTATGAAGGAGACGAGCTTCCGGCCGATTTCATCTGCCCGATCTGCAAGCATGGAGCAGCCGATTTTGAGCCGATCGGCTAGGGGACAGCTGATCGTGGGAACGGATTTTCTCGCCTCCTGCCGCCAGGGCAAGATGAGATGGGAGAAAGTCCTCCATAAAAATATAAAATAAAAATTTGTGTATGCGCGCTGCTTTTCGCCAGCGCGGGAATGAGGTGGAACAATGGGATTTTTAAAGGGAAAAACGGCGATCATCACCGGAGCGGGAAGAGCTGTCTTAAAGGACGGCCGATGCGGCTCGATAGGCTATGGGATTGCGACGGCCTACGCGAAAGAGGGGGCGAACCTGGTCATTACAGGACGCAATGTGAAAAAATTAGAAGACGCCAAAGAGGAGCTTGAGAGGATCTATGGCATCCAGGTGCTGATTATCGCAGCAGATGTAAACGCAGGTGCAGACAATGAGTCGGTGGTAAACCGCGTAGTGAAGGAGGCTATCGACACGTTCGGCAGGATTGACGTGCTTATCAATAACGCCCAGGCATCCGCATCTGGCGTTCCCCTTGCGGAACACACAAAAGAGCAGTTTGATCTGGCGCTGTATTCAGGGCTTTATGCAGCATTTTATTATATGAAAGCCTGCTACCCCTACCTGAAAGAGACAAAGGGATCCGTGATCAACTTTGCTTCTGGTGCCGGATTGTTCGGGAATTTCGGGCAGTGCGCGTATGCGGCGGCAAAGGAGGGGATCCGCGGACTGACCCGCGTGGCAGCCACAGAGTGGGGCAAGGACGGCATCAATGTGAACGTTGTCTGCCCTCTGGCATGGACCGCGCAGCTTGAGCAGTTCCAGGAGGCCTATCCAGAAGCCTTTGAAAAGAACGTGCATATGCCTCCGATGGGGCATTATGGCGATTCGGAGCTGGAGATAGGCCGTGCCTGCGTGCAATTAGCTTCTCCGGACTTTAAGTTCATGAGCGGGGAGACGCTTACGCTGGAAGGCGGCATGGGGCTTAGGCCATAAGCAGGGATCGTGTCCCGATTATTTTTTTCCATGATTGAACAGGAAAAGAGAATGTGTTATAATGGCATCAGATGCGGCGCGTTCTCATCTCTTGCCGGAGCGATCGCGCAGATGCATTATCTGTAATAATGAATGAGGAGGAACTTATATGGAGTTAAAAGGAAGTAAGACAGAAGCAAATTTACAGGCGGCGTTTGCCGGAGAATCACAAGCGAGAAATAAATACAGCTATTATGCGTCAAAGGCAAAAAAAGACGGTTACGTTCAGATCGCCAATATCTTTGAGGAGACCGCGGCCAACGAGAAAGAACACGCGAAGATCTGGTTTAAACTGCTGCATGGAGGCGCTGTTCCCTCTACTGAGGAGAATCTGAAAGATGCTGCGGCTGGGGAGCACTATGAGTGGACGGACATGTATGATACGTTCGCGAAAGAGGCGAGAGAAGAGGGATTTGACCATATCGCAGATTTATTTGAAGAGGTCGGCAGGATCGAGAAAGAGCATGAAGAGAGATACCGCAAGCTTCTCGCCAACATAGAGGGCGGCCTTGTATTCTCACGGGATGGAGACTGCATCTGGCAGTGTTCCAATTGCGGGCATATCGTGGTAGGCCCGAAAGCGCCGGAGGTATGTCCGGTATGCGAGCATCCGCAGGCATATTTCCAATTGAAAGCGGAAAACTATTAAACAGCATGGGGCGTAAAAGATGTGAGAGGGATAAGACCGCTCACATCTTTTTTGTGGGACTGGGATTGCAATGCAGGGCAAACGGGGGATATACGGGGGAGCATCAAAAGAGCGTTTGGGATATAAAAATGAGGAAGCAAGAGTTTACGGTTTATAATTATCACACCCACACTGCCCGCTGCCATCATGCATTCGGGACAGAGCGGGAATATATAGAGGCATCCATCGAAATGGGGATAAAAAAATTAGGATTTTCAGATCATATTCCCTGCCCTTTTACAGATGGATACGTTTCAGGGATCCGGATGCAGATGAGCGAGGCGGAGGAATATGTAAGCTGCATCCGCAGGCTGGCGGAGGAATTTCGCGGCCGGATACAGATTTTCGCGGGATTTGAGGCAGAGTATATCCCGGAATTTTATGACAGGCAGATGGAAATGGTGCGAAGCCTCGGCTGTGACTACCTGATCATGGGACAGCATTTTTGGGTGAGCGAAGCGCTTGGACCCTATGCGGGGACTGCTACGGAAGAGGACAGCAGGATCTGCGCCTATGTGGATTCCATCATAGAGGGAATGGAAACAGGAAGCTATTCTTATCTGGCGCATCCGGATCTGATGAATTATAAAGGGAAAGAGAAGGTATACCGCAGAGAGATGGAGCGTCTCTGCCTTGCCATGAAAGAGCTTGGGATCCCTCTGGAACTGAACGTCTTGGGCATGGCGGGCGGCAGGAATTACCCGGACCGGAATTTTTGGAAGATAGCCGGCGAGGTTGGGAATGATGTGGTCTTTGGGCTGGATGCCCATGCGGAAAAATCCCTCAGGGACGTAAAAAGCTATCAGAAATGCGCTGCGCTGGCGGAAAAATGCGGCCTGCACATCCTGGGGGACGTGGCATTGAGAAGCCCCTTGGGGCAGCAGGGGGAACTGGCGGGCATGCCGGTGACGGCATCCCCTGTCCGCGGATAAAGAAGATAGCGGCATTGAAAAAACCATGTCTTGGGATTGGAAAAAGGGAAAATCTGATATGGTAAAGGCAGGAGCGTGAGGACAATCGGAAACACATCTCAGGCGCAGTCTGTCTCCGATTTTCCTACCGTAAATTTACGCTGTCTTTGAAAAGAAATTTGTTGAAATACAAAAAAAGAACTCGTATAATCTATTTATAGGGATGAGATTCCCTGTCAGAGAAATAGTGGTACTGCATTTGCACAGAGGTGTATAGGATTATGGATAGTATTAAAAAATTGCTGGAGCCTAGCGTCCCCAAACTGTGTGACAGCTGTCTGGGAAGAATGGTTTATATCAGTGATGGAGCGTATCGGTGTGAGAACTGCGGAAGAGTAGCGTTAGATGACCTGGGAAAGGTGAAACGCTATCTGGATAAAAATGGCGTGGCGCCGATTGCTGAGATCGCGGAGGCCACAAACGTCAGCCAGGAGCTGATCGAACTAAGCTATATCGACGGAAAATTAGAGATACCAGCGGAAAAAATCGCATCAAAATGTGTCAGATGCGGAAAAGGACTCCGCAACGGAAGATTTTGCCAGGAATGCAGAGTAGAGCTGGCTTACAAATTAAAGGCGCTGTTTGACAAAGACATGTAAAGATCGGTCTGTCCAAGCGGACGACAGGAGACATCCGGTGAACTAAGGACTTTCCGTACAAGGATGCTTTTGACCAGACTGCGGCAAAAGGGACTCTGATTACAGGAAATCACCTGAAAAGAACGGAGAATAAAATTGAAAGAGAATGTGTCAGAAACGGGTGCTGGGGATTTTTCCCATAGCGGTAAAAACGGTGAGCGCATAGAAGAACTCCATATCCGGGCTTACGAGCCGGATTATGAAGAAAAGATCAACGCGATTTTTTGGCTGATGCACAAGGAGACGGAAGAATCACGCAGGATCGACTGCCATTCCTGCGGTTATGGCAGCTGCCTTGAAATGGCAACGGCGATTTCAAGGGGAGAAAGCAAGATTGAAAACTGTGTCCACTATATGGCGGATGAGAATCTGAAAATCTCCATGATCGATATCAGAAACGGCATCCCCAATTATAATGCGTATCTGAAATTTACCGATAAGCTGATCCGCAGCGGAAAAATCACAGAATACAGTGCGGTTTACTTTAATATTGTTAATTTTAAAATCATCAATCAGAAATATGGATTTCTCAAGGGCGATGAGGCGCTGCGGGAGTACGGCGTAGCAGTGGCGAAGATGGCAGGGGAAGAGGAGCTGATAGCTTTGGTCAGCGGCGACAGTTATGTGGGGATGGTGCGCGCGGCGCGCTTAAATGAGCTGCTGGAGGCATTAAAAGCGGTGCCTGTTTCCTGCCTGGCTTCCATGACAGGCAAGCCGGTCTTTCTGTCAGCCCGTGCCGCGGTGTATCAGCCTGACGGCAGCGATACCTCTCCCCAGCTGATGATGGAGAAGCTGTCCGTCACCTTTGAGGAGATCAGCCGCCTCCACAATCAGAACATCTGTTATTATGATGAAAAAATCCGCGAGAAGAAGATGCGCGAGGATTTCATCGCGCACGCCATCGGGGCGTCAATGCAGGCGGGGGAATTTGAGGTGTACTATCAGCCCAAAGTGAACATAAACACGAGGAAGATCGTCGGGGCGGAAGCCCTGCTGCGCTGGCAGCATGAGGGAGACATGATCTCACCGTCGGAGTTCATTCCCATCTGCGAAAAAACCGGTCAGGTGCAGCGCCTTGATTTTTTTGTGCTGGATACGGTATGCAGCCATATCAAAAAGTGGCTGGAGGAGGGCGTTGAGGTAGTCGCCATATCCGTTAATTTTTCCAAACAGCATTTTGTAAAGGATACCGTGTCGGAAGATATCGTCCATGTGGTGGAAAAATGGGGGATCCCCAAGGGATGCCTGGAGATCGAATTTACGGAGACAGCCTATTTAGAGGACAGTGACGATCTGATCAGCAGCATCCACAAACTGCACGGCTACGGCCTTACCGTATCCATGGACGATTTCGGTACGGGATATTCCTCACTGAGCATGCTGCAGAACATGAGCTTTGACACACTGAAGCTGGATAAATCTTTTCTGGAGAATGCCGTGGGCAAACCCCGCTCCAGGGTGGTGATCGGAAACATTATCCGCATGGCAAAGGAACTGGATATGTCCGTCGTTTCCGAGGGGATTGAGACAGAAAAGGAATTAGAATACATGAAATTGATGGATTGTGATATTGCCCAGGGATACCTCTTTGACAAGCCTTTGCCCCATGATGAGTTTGAGAAGCGTTTAAAGCAGCCCGTCTATTTATGAAGTTCTCATAGTTTTTGAAATAAGAAACAGAAACCGTAACGGGAGAGCAGCTGCTCTCCTTTTTGTTGGAAAGGAGATGATACTCATATGAAAGAATTTCTGTATCAGGTCGTAGACGTCATTGCCCGCCTGCACAGCCGGCTTTTAGGATTGAATGATGCCTATGAGTACAATTTCACGGACAAAGAGCTGCATTTTCTGGTGATCGGGATTCTGGGAATGGCATTGATCTTTCTGGTCTACCCACTGTTTCAGTGGCTGGCAGATCGGGGGCATGTGATGGTGGTCGCGTGGATTTATGTATTTACCCTGATTATCGTGATCACCTTTGCCATTGAGATCGGGCAAAAGGTCAGCCATACCGGAAACATGGAGTTTTCGGACATCGTGTTCGGGGTATTCGGCTTTATCGTGATGTTCTTTATTTTCGGGATCATTCGTGAGATTTATAAAGGGGTCAGGCGGCTGATCATAGCCATAACGGACGGGGAGAGGAAAAAACAGAGAAAATCCGGCAGGAAAGGCGGTTAGGAGGTCAGGGAGGAAAGAGGAACGATTATGACGCTTCAACAGTTAAGATATGCGCTTTCCATCGCAGACTGCGGTTCTATGAATGAGGCGGCAAAGCAGCTGTTCATCTCGCAGCCGGGACTGTCAGAAACGATCAAGGAGCTGGAGGCAGAGATCGGCCTGCAGATCTTTTTGCGCTCGAACAGGGGGATCGTCATCACGCCTGAGGGAGAGGAGTTCCTGGGCTATGCAAGGCAGGTGACAGAGCAGTTTGGGCTGCTGTCCTCAAAATACATCGAGAAAAAGACAAAGGAAAAATTCAGCGTGTCCATGCAGCATTATACCTTTGCGGTAAAGGCTTTTGTAGAAACCGTAAAGGCGGTGGGGATGGAGGAGTATGAATTTGCGGTGCATGAGACTACCACCTATGATGTGATCGAAAATGTCAGGAACTTTAAAAGTGAGATCGGGGTCATTTACCTCAATGATTTCAACGAGAAAGTAATGACGAAAATCATCCGGGAGAACGGCCTGGAATTTGTGGATCTGTTCTGCTGCGATACCTATGTATACCTGTGGTCGGGGCATCCCCTGGCGGGACAGGACAAGATCGCCATGGCGGAGCTGGATGAATACCCCTGCCTTTCCTTTGACCAGGGAAAACACCATTCCCTGTACCTCGCGGAAGAAATGAAAAGCGATTATGAATACAAGAGGCTCATCAAGGCAAATGACAGGGCGACGCTGCTCAACCTGATGGTGGGACTGAATGCCTACACCCTGTGTTCCGGGATGATCTGCGAGGAACTGAACGGGACGGATTACATGGCCATTCCCCTTGTGGAAAGCGAGCGGATGAGGCTGGGGTATGTAAAGAGGAAAGGCTCAAAAATCAGCCATATCGGAGAACGGTATATTGCGGAGTTGGAAAAGTACAAATAGCTATAAGTTTTTCTTATAACGGATTCTAAGTTTCCCATATTAACACCTTTTGCCGGAAATTTGATAGAATAACCCTATCAAAAAACAAAAAAGGCCAGATATAGGGAATGGAGGGAATCACACAGAGAGGAAAGAGATTATGTCAGCCATTGAAGTCAGACATCTATACAAAACATTTCAGCAAAAGGGAGAGACGGTGGAAGCGTTAAAGGACATCAGCTTCGCCGTGGAGAAAGGAGATATCTATGGCATCATCGGCATGTCGGGAGCCGGCAAAAGCACATTGGTAAGGTGCTTTAATTATCTGGAAAAGCCGACCTCCGGGGAAGTCTATGTGGACGGAAAAGAACTGGGGTCATTAAAAGAAAAGGAACTCCGGGCAGAGCGCGGCAAGATCGCCATGATCTTTCAGCACTTTAACCTGCTCATGCAGAAAAACGTGCTGGACAATGTGTGCTTCCCGATGCAGATCCAGAGGAAAAAGAAAGCCGAGGCAAGGGAGCGGGCGCTCGAGCTGCTGCGCATGGTAGGCCTGGAGGAAAAGGCATCGGCGTACCCTTCCCAGCTGTCCGGCGGCCAGAAACAGAGAGTTGCCATCGCAAGGGCATTAGCCTGCGATCCGAAGATCCTGCTCTGCGATGAGGCGACCAGCGCCTTAGATCCCCAGACGACGGCATCCATTCTGGATCTGCTTAAGGATATCAACCGGCAGTTCGGCATCACCATTGTGATCATCACGCATCAGATGTCGGTGATCCGGGAAATCTGCAGCCACGTCGCCATTGTGGAGCAGGGGCGTTTAGTGGAGAGCGGCATGGTGGAAGAGATTTTTTCCCATCCGAAATCCAGGGCGGCAAGGGATATCATTCTCCACGATCAGCCGGAGGGAGAAACCGCAGGGCAATGGCAGGGAGAAAAGCGGCAGAGGGACCTTCTGGCGGCAGACAAGAAGATACGCATCGTATTTTCTGAAAATTCCGCCTTTGAGCCGGTGATTGCCAACATGGTGCTGAAATTCGGAACGCCTGTCAATATTCTGCGCGCTGACACGAAAAATGTGGCGGGGGTAGCAAAGGGAGAGATGATTTTAGGGCTGCCTCATGAAGAAAAGCTGCAGATAGAAATGCAAGACTATCTGAAAGAGAAAGGATTGGACATAGAGGAGGTGACGGAAGATGTGGAGTAGCCAGATTGTTTTCATGCTGCTGGAGGGAGTGCGGGACACCATCTATATGACGGTTGTTTCCACGCTTCTCGGATATGTGATCGGGCTTCCGATGGGGGTTTTGCTGGCAGTAACGGATTCGGACGGCATCCGGCCTCACGCGGTCTGCTATAAGGTGCTGGATGTCATTGCCAACATTGTGAGGAGCACGCCGTTTTTGATCTTACTGATCCTTCTCATTCCCTTCACGCGGGCGATTGTAGGGAAGAGTTATGGCTCGACGGCTACGATCGTGCCGCTGGTGATCGCGGCCGCTCCCTATATTGCCCGCATGGTGGAATCTTCCATCAAGGAAGTGGATCCGGGGGTCATCGAGGCTGCCCGCTCCATGGGCGCGGGAACGCTTACCATTATTGTCAGGGTGCTTTTGGTGGAAGCGAGGACTTCTCTGGTGATAGGGTGTACCATCACCCTCGGGACGATTTTAGGTTATTCCGCCATGGCGGGAACCGTGGGCGGCGGAGGACTCGGCGATATTGCGATACGCTACGGTTATCACCGCTATCAGACAGACATCATGTTTGTGACAGTCATTCTGCTGATCCTGCTGGTTCAGATGTTCCAGACGGCAGGAATGAAAATCGCCTCTAAAATGGACAAACGCAAGTAAGCAAAGATACTTTATATGAAGGAGGAAAGATTATGAAAAAACGAGTATTATCAGGTATTTTAGCGGGAGTGCTGGCGGCGGGAGTGCTGGCTGGCTGCGGGGAAGCAGAGGAAAAAACCATTAAGGTCGCGGCTTCCGCAACCCCTCACGCGGAAATCTTAGAGGAGGCAAAACCGATTCTGGAGGAAGAGGGCTGGAATCTGGAAATCACCGTATTTGACGACTATGTCCTGCCCAATCAGGTGGTGGAGAGCGGGGAATTTGACGCGAACTATTTCCAGCACATTCCCTATCTGGAAGAATTTAATCAGGAAAACGGCACCCATCTGGTGAATGTCGGAGGCATCCACTACGAGCCGTTCGGGATCTATCCCGGAACGAAGAAGGATCTTTCGGAGCTGGCGGAGGGGGATACCATCGCGGTGCCAAACGACACCACCAACGAAGCGAGAGCGCTGCTATTGCTGCAGGACAACGGCGTGATAACGCTCAAAGAGGGCGCCGGCCTGGAGGCGACCGTCAATGACATCGCGGAAAATCCAAAGAATGTCAAGATCGAGGAACTTGCAGCCGAGCAGGTGGCGAGAGTGGCAGAGGAAGTGGCTTTTGTGGTTTTGAACGGAAACTTTGCCTTAGAGGCGGGATTCTCTGTGGCAAATGACTCGGTTGCTTATGAAACGTCTGATTCCGAAGCGGCGAAAACCTATGTGAATGTCATCGCGGTCAAAGAAGGAAACGAGGACAGCGAGGGGATCAAGGCGCTGGTGGATGTATTAAAATCAGATGCGATCAAGCAGTACATCAATGACACTTATGATGGAGCAGTGATCCCTTTTGAAGAATAAGGTGCGGTAAATCCATAAAAAAGCTGTGAACGGCAGCCTGCGGCGATTGCGCGGGCTGCCGTTTTGGCGCGGGAAAAAGAGGCGCAAAGGTCCCCTGCCCGCGGAGATGGGGAAAAGGCTTTCAGGAACGATGGCTCCTCCGCCGGCATATACTAATCTTGAAAAAGCAAATGTGATGGTATCGGAATGTATTGTAAAAATAAGATCGTGCATACGATACAGTCTGGAGATTCTCTGTATAAATTGTCCAGACAGTACAAAACAACAGTGACGGAATTGATCCTGGGAAATCCGGGGGTGAATCCCTATAATCTGCAGATCGGAATGAAGCTGACCATCTGTCCGGGGGAAGGTTATGAAATGCCGGATATGGGAAATAACAATACGGGGAATCCCGGCGGCATGGGAGGAAACGGCATGGGGAATCCCGGCGGCACGGGAGGAA
>CAZAMD010000031.1:0-28850 GCA_964486485.1 uncultured Roseburia sp.
GACGAAAGTGCAGATAACCAGCGCGAAAAAGACGCTCGCGGCGGGCAGGAGCATGGCATTGAAGGCTTCGGTAAAGAGCAGCGGAAGCAGCGCGTATAAAAAGCTGAAATGGACGTCCTCCAATACGAAATACGCGTCCGTGGATCCCAAAGGGAAAGTGACCGCAAAGAAAGCGGGGATCGGAAAGACCGTGACCATCACGGCACAGGCGGAGGACGGGAGCGGGAAGAAAGCCTCCGTGAAGATCCAGATAAAGAGATAAGGGCGAACGCGCCAAGGAAAAAAGAAACAGATAGAAAGACGGACGTATCAAGGAGAAAAGAACAAACAGAAAGAGCCAAGGGCGAACGCACCGAGGAGGAAAGAAACAGATAGAAAGAGCCAAGGGCGAACGCACCGAGGAGGAAAGAAGAAACAGACAGAACCAAAGGCGAACGCACTAAGGAGGAAAGAAACAGATAGGACTAAAGGGCGAACGTACCGAGGAGGAAAGAAGAAACAGATAGACAGAGCCAAGGGTGAACGCGCCAAGGAGAAAAAACCAAAAGGAAAGAAGGGCGAACAGACTAAGGAAAAAGAACAGAAAGAAACCGTAACGGGAGCAGGGCGATGCAGACGGCATCTCCCTGCTCCCGTTCTTTGCGGCCAAGGGCAGGGCATACGCGGCATTTGGAAGACAGGGGAAGAGAAACGCGGGAGAAGCCAGAGAGGAAAGATGAAAAAATAACTTGCATTTGTAGTGGAAATGTGGTATAGTCAGTAAGAACAGGGAGTGCAGCGGCACTCTCATCATGGGAAAGCAGAACGGGAACACCGTTCCGCGATCAGATAAGCCGGTTATCACAACACCGGTTTTCCGGCGATTTCCGCCGCAATTCCAAACGGACGCATCTGCAATCATGAAAATCAGACGGCAGGAAAAAACAGAAAAACGCTTGCCATAAAGCTTTCATTCCGCAAAAGGATATGACCGGCCCGCGGGAGATTGCGGCAGAGCATAAGTTTCAAATTTGCTGTTGACATTTTGGGCAAAGTATACTACTATGAAAAAAGAAAAACGAACATAAGTTCGCACGGAGGAGAATCATGGCAAAGGAAGACAAGTACAAAGAAATAAATGCAGTGAAAAATGACAAATTAAAAGCGCTGGATGCGGCGATTTCCCAGATTGAGAAGCAATATGGAAAGGGATCCATCATGAAGCTGGGGGACAGTAGCAGCAGCATGAATGTAGAGACGATACCCACAGGCTCGCTCAGCCTTGACATTGCGCTGGGGCTTGGGGGGCTTCCCAAGGGAAGGATCATCGAAGTGTACGGTCCTGAATCCAGCGGCAAGACCACGGTGGCGCTGCATTGCGTGGCGGAAGTGCAAAAGAGGGGCGGCATCGCCGGATTTATCGATGCGGAGCATGCCTTAGATCCCGTCTATGCGAAGAACATCGGCGTGGACATCGACAATCTTTATATTTCACAGCCCGACTGCGGAGAGCAGGCATTAGAGATCACGGAGACCATGGTGCGTTCCGGGGCGGTGGACATTGTGATCGTGGACTCTGTGGCGGCATTGGTTCCAAAGGCGGAGATAGACGGCGACATGGGAGATTCCCATGTGGGACTCCAGGCGCGCCTGATGAGCCAGGCACTGCGGAAACTGACGGCGGTGATCAGCAAATCCAACTGTATCGTCCTGTTTATCAATCAGCTGCGTGAAAAAGTGGGGGTTATGTTTGGCAATCCCGAGACGACTACCGGAGGGCGGGCGTTAAAGTTCTATGCCTCTGTCCGCATGGATGTCAGGAGGATCGAGTCCTTAAAGCAGGGGGGAGAGGTCGTCGGCAGCCGTACCAGAGTAAGGATTGTAAAGAATAAGGTGGCTCCGCCGTTCCGGGAGGCGGAGTTTGACATCATGTTCGGACAGGGGATATCCAAAGAGGGGGATATCCTTGATCTGGCGGCAGAGAACGGCATCGTAAACAAATCCGGCGCGTGGTATGCTTACAACGGCGAAAAAATCGGGCAGGGCAGGGAAAACGCAAAAACATATCTGAAAGAAAATCCGGCAGTCTGCGAGGAGATCGAGGAAAAAGTCAGGGAGAGCTACCGCCGGGAGGAGGCAAAAGAGGAACCGGAGGAAAATGAGCCAAAGCCCGCGGCAAAAAGCATCAAGGCAGCTGTCGATGAGAAAGCAGGAATCGCCGCAGAAAAACCCGTTTCTGTGGAGTAGGCCATGCAGGGGTTACAGATAACAGAAGTCTTTCCCCGGGAAAAAGGAAAAGTGTCCGTCCAGTTTGACAATGGAACAGAGCTTCTCCTCTATAAGGGAGAAGTCCGCAGGCTTTCCCTCAAAGCGGGAGATTTCGTCTCAGAGAAGCTCTATGAGACGATTTTGCGGGAGATCATAGGAAAGCGGGCGAAAAAAAGAGCGATGCACCTGCTAGAGAGGATGGACCGGACAGAGCGGCAGTTAGAGGAAAAGCTAAGGCAGGGCGGCTATCCCGAAATCTGCGTTGCGGAAGCCATTGCCTATGTAAAGCAGTACCGTTATCTGGACGATGCCCGGTATGCGGAGGCTTATGTGCGGTTCCATCAGCAGAAAAAGAGCCGGAAGCGGCTGAAAATGGATCTGTATGCAAAAGGTGTTGACAGAAATACCATAGAAAGCGCGTTAGGGGAGGCATTCTGCTCCGACGAACAGGAAAAAATCCGCCGGCTGTTGGAAAAACGCCATTTTGACTATGAAAACAGTGACAGGAAAGAACAGCAGAAAACCTATCAGTTCCTTGTGCGCAGGGGATTCCAAAGCAGCGACATTCTTCGCGTGATGAAAGCGGAGTCTTTCTTGGAGAGCATTTGAATCTGTTTCCGCGCAATGCCAAGGAAAGCAGCGTATACTTACCGGAAAATATGGGATGCTAATGACAAACGGACGGGAAGAGATGGCTCATGCCTGACGGTCTGCTCGGTTTTTTTCCGTTTCAGGCATTCCCCAAAATGGATTTCCGTGCAATATAACAATTATACACTTGACATGCCAAGCGAAATGGAATAAAATTTATATGTTGTAATTTATGACAGATAACGAACGAAGTTTTTATGTTATATGTACAATGAAAATTTTATAAGGAGGTGCCCCTGTAATGCCGACAGTGATTTCTGGTGTTGTGATAGTGCTGATTGCTGTTATTGTCACCGCGGTCATCGTATATTTTGTAACCACTGCCTACCATAAAAAGGTGACGGAAGCAAAAATAGGCAATGCCGACGAAAAAGCGCGTGAGATAATAGACGAGGCAGTAAAGGCAGCGGAAACGAAAAAGCGGGAGGCGACGCTTGAGGCGAAAGAAGAGTCCATTCGTGTCAAAAATGATCTGGACAAGGAAGTCAAAGAGCGAAGAGCCGAGATACAGCGCAGCGAACGCCGCATTGTCCAGAAAGAAGAAAACCTGGACAAAAAGTTAGAGGCCATCGAAAAGCGCGAAGCAGCTTTTTCCGCGAAAGAAGAAGAAATTAACAGACAGAAGGAACAGGTCGCAAAGCTCAATGAAGAGCGCATACAGGAACTGGAACGGATTTCCGGATTGACTTCCGAACAGGCAAAGGAATATCTTTTAAAAACTGTTGAAGAAGATGTAAAACTTGATACTGCAAAACTAATTAAAGAAATGGAACACAAAGCAAAGGAGGAAGCTGACAAAAAGGCAAAGGAGTATGTGGTGACAGCCATTCAGAAGTGCGCGGCTGACCATGTGGCAGAGACGACCATCTCTGTGGTACAGCTTCCCAATGATGAGATGAAAGGGCGCATCATTGGACGCGAGGGACGGAACATCCGGACCTTAGAGACAATGACAGGCGTGGATCTGATCATTGATGATACCCCAGAGGCCGTCATCTTATCCAGCTTCGATCCGATCAGGAGAGAAGTGGCAAGGATTGCTTTGGAAAAACTGATTGTGGATGGGCGTATCCATCCCGCCAGAATCGAAGAAATGGTGGAGAAAGCACAGAAAGAAGTAGAAACCATGATTCGGGAAGAGGGTGAGGCGGCGACTTTAGAGGTTGGCGTTCACGGCATTCATCCCGAACTTGTCCGCTTGCTTGGAAGAATGAGATTTCGGACAAGCTATGGGCAGAATGCACTGAAGCATTCTATCGAGGTTGCGCAGCTTTCTGGATTGCTGGCGGCAGAGATCGGAGTGGATGTCAGGACCGCGAAACGCGCGGGCCTGCTGCACGATATCGGTAAATCAGTAGATCATGATATGGAAGGATCCCATATCCAGATCGGCGTAGATCTGTGCAGAAAATACAAAGAATCCGCGGTTGTCATCAATGCGGTAGAATCACATCACGGCGATGTGGAACCGGAAACTTTAATTGCATGTATCGTACAGGCGGCTGATACCATCAGCGCCGCAAGGCCAGGTGCCAGAAGAGAGACACTTGAAACATATTCCAACAGATTAAAACAGTTAGAAGATATTTCCAATGGGTTTAAAGGGGTTGACAAATCCTTTGCTATCCAGGCAGGCAGAGAGATCAGGATCATGGTTGTCCCAGAGCAGGTCAGTGATGCAGATATGGTATTGCTTGCCCGTGATATTTCAAAGCAGATTGAATCGGAATTGGAATACCCAGGTCAGATCAAGGTAAATGTAATCCGAGAATCCAGAGTGACTGATTATGCGAAATAATGAGTGAGTGGCAAAAAGGAAAAGAGAACCGCTGTATCCGACAGGATAGAGCGGTTTTTTGATAAGCGGACGCCCTTTTTTCCCTGCATGGGTTTCCAGAGGGCGGAAATTACATGGAAAGGCCGCTTGACGGCGGCAGAATGAGAGGCAAAGATTGAAAATCAAAATTTTCAATCTGGGATCTGTGCTGCCGCACAAAGTCCCTTTTATGGAAAGGCCGCCTGACGGCAGCAGAATGAGAGGCAAAGATTGAAAATCAAAATTTTCAATCTGGGATTTGTGCTGCCGCACAAAGTCCCTTTTATGGAAAGGCCGCCTGACGGCGGCAGAGTGAGAGGCAAAGATTGAAAATCAAAATTTTCAATCTGGGATCTGTGCTGCCGCACAAAGTCCCTTTTATGGAAAGGCCGCCTGACGGCAGCAGAATGAGAGGCAAAGATTGAAAATCAAAATTTTCAATCTGGGATTTGTGCTGCCGCACAAAGTCCCTTTTATGGAAAGGCCGCCTGACGGCGGCAGAGTGAGAGGAAGCATGGAAAATCGGAGGAGAGAAATGGATCAGCAGATAAAGAGAGTGAAACGGGAATTGATAAAAAGGGGAGCCATTTTAGATATCTATGTGGATACCATGGAGCTTCCCAGCGGAAAAACAGAAGAGTGGGATTTTGTATCCCACAGAATGGGAGCCGCGGCGGTGCTTCCGGTGCGCGGGGACGGCAAGATCCTCATGGTGCGCCAGTATCGCAATGCCATTGAGCGCATGACGCTGGAAGTGCCGGCGGGTTCCAGAGACAGTGTCACGGAGGATACCAGGATCTGCGCGGCGAGAGAGCTTGAGGAGGAGACGGGATATTGCAGCGACAACATGACAAAGCTTCTCTCTCTAAAAACGACGGTGGCGTTTTGCGATGAATTTATTGACGTTTATTTAGCCAGGGATTTAAAGCCGGGAAAACAGCATTTAGACGAGGGGGAGTTTATCGATGTGGAGGCGTATGATCTGGAGGAACTCTGCGCGATGATCTATGCTGGAACCCTGCAGGATGCGAAGACAGTGTCCGCGATACTGGCATACAGGAATCTCCTGCATGAGGAGCGGGAACGGAAATTAGCCACATAAAATCCTGAAAATAGCATACGATTACAAAAAAGAACTTTTGGTGCCTTAGTTGAAGTGGAACCGCTATCTGGTGGCAGCTGCTTTTCTCCTCGGGATTGTCATTGCAAACCTTTGCGGAGAGGAATTGCTGACCACCTATGGGATTATAAATACTTATTTTTTGAAACAATATGCGTATGCGGATCTGGATCATGAGCGGTTGTTCTATCAGATCCTTTGGGTGAGGCTGCGTGAAATGGCAGCGCTTCTGATTCTGGGGAAGATAGTCCCTCCGAAAGCGCTGCTGTTTTTTTCCGAAAGTTTCCTGGGGATTTCCTTTGGCTTCTTCATGGTGGCTGCCATTGCCAACCTCGGCATTTCCGGCATTGCGGTCGTGCTTGGCGGCATCTTCCCTCAGTGGCTGTGCTACCTTGCCTCCGGCGGATTGTATTTTCGTGCCAGGATGGGGAGCGGCCGCTATGGCAGGGACAATGCCTCCGCCATAGTGGCAGGGTATGCGGTTTCTTTGCTGCTTTTTTTGATCGGGATTCTGTCGGAGGCTTATGTAAATCCGGCATTATGGCAGCCGCTGTTAAAAAGGCTTTGAAAAACTGGAAAAATCTGTGCCTGCCTGTTAAAAAGGCTTTGAAAAACTGGAAAAATCTGTGCCTGCCTGTTAAAAAGGCTTTGAAAAACCGGAAAAACCTGTATCTTCCTGGAAAATACAGATTGCTTTTCTGAAAAATTGTTATATAATAGGGATATATCCTGAGGGGGCGTATGCTTACCTTACAGGACAAGCGGGCAGACCGATGCATAGCAGATAAGAGCGGGTGTGCGGGCTTACAACGAAAGCGGTTTAAGTACATAGACTGATACATAACTGACAAGAGCGGGACCGGGGCAGGTGGCATTATGACACAGGACATACAGGAGTTTATCCAATATCTTCACAGGGAGAAGCAGACTTCCTCCAATACAGAGGTTTCTTATGAGCGGGACTTGAGGAAATTCAGGGAGTTTCTTTTTGCCCAGGGCATTGGGGAGATAAGGGCAGTGACCGCCACGCATTTAACCTCCTATGTGATGTATTTGGAAAAGGCAGGAAAGAAACCTTCCACCATTTCAAGGAGCATCGTTTCCATGAAAGCCTTTTTTCACTATATGGAAAAAACGCGCCGGATCAATGAGGATCCGTCAGAGCATCTGAAGCCGCCGAAGATCGAGAAGAAGATGCCGGAAATCCTCTCACCGGAAGAAGTCATGCTTCTGTTGGAGCAGCCCTGCGGAAACACGCCCAAAGAATTGCGCGACAAGGCAATGCTAGAGCTTTTGTATGCCACCGGGATACGGGTATCGGAGCTGATCTCTCTAAAAGTAACGGATCTGAATCTGCAGATGGAATATCTAAGCTGCAGCGACGGGCACAGGGAGCGCATCATTCCCCTTGGAGCGGTGGCATTAGAGGCGTTGAAAAAATATATGGGAGAGGGCAGGCCAAGGCTGATCAGGGAAGAGGGCTGCCCTTGGCTGTTTACAAATTGTACGGGTCAGGATATGAGCCGTCAGGGATTCTGGAAACTGATCAAATACTACGGCAAAAAAGCCGGCATAAAAAAGGAGATTACCCCGCATACCCTGCGTCATTCCTTTGCTGCTCATTTGGTGAGCAATGGGGCGGATTTAAAATCCGTGCAGGAAATGCTCGGGCATTCTGATATTTCCACCACACAGATATATTCCCAAATGGGGCACAGCCACATTCGGGAGGTATATCTGAAAACTCACCCGAGAGGGTGAGTTTTTTCACCCGAGAGGGTGAGTTTTTTCGCCCGAGAGGGTGAGTTTTTTCGCCCGAGAGGGTGAGTTTTAACACATTTCTGCAATGGTATAGATCAGCTGTTCGGAATCAGGCCATCCCAAGCAGGGGTCGGTAATGGACTTGCCGTAGATATGCTCGCCGATTTTCTGGCAGCCCTCTTCTAGGTAGCTTTCGATCATAACGCCTTTGACCATCTGCAGGATATCCTCTGACACCAGGCGGTTGTGCAGGACTTCTTTCACGATGCGGATCTGCTCTTTGTATTTCTTGCCGGAATTGGAGTGATTGACATCTACGATGGCGGCAGGATTGGCCACATCCATTTTCCCATACATTTCACAAAGACGAATCAGGTCTTCATAATGGTAATTCTGCGTAGCGTTCCCATGCTTGCTGATGGCGCCGCGGAGGATGACATGGGTCAGCGGATTGCCGCTGGTCTCCACCTCAAAACCGCGATAAACAAAATGATGGGGGCGCTGCGCGGCATAAACGGAGTTGAGCATCACGGAAAAATCGCCGCTGGTGGGATTTTTCATGCCGGAAGCCACGTCAAATCCGCTGACTGTCAGGCGATGCTGCTGATCCTCCACAGAGCGCGCCCCGATGGCAACATAAGACAGCAGATCTTCCACATATCCCCAGTTTTCGGGATAGAGCATCTCATCGGCGCAGGTAAGGCCGCTCTCCCTGATGGCCCTAAGGTGCATTTTGCGCATGGCGACTAAGCCCTCCACCATATCCGGCGCCCTTTCCGGATCCGGCTGGGAAGCGATTCCCTTATAACCCTCTCCCGTGGTGCGCGGCTTGTTGGTGTAAATGCGCGGAATGATGATCAGCTTGTCCGCTGTCTTTTCCTGAAGAGAGGCCAGGCGGCTGACATAGTCGCAGACGGAGTCCTCATTGTCTGCGGAGCAGGGACCGATGATGACCAGAAAACGGCGATCCTTTCCGGTGATCACATCGGAGATCATGCGGTCCCGTTCGTTTTTCCATGCCTGCGATTCCCGGGGGAGCGGGTAATCCTGTTTGATCTCTTCCGGGGAAGGCAGCTGGTTTAAATAGGTAAAACTCATAAGGCATCCTCATTTCTACACGGCATAGCGTTTTCGTTTTGGTTTCTGATACCCTATATTAAAGGATATCAATGAGGTTGTCAAATATTTGCAACCTTGGAGCATTTGCATTATAATGGAATCTGCCGGCAGAGAGGAAACGGATGTGTTCTCCTTTGAGGCAGCGTAAACGCTTCAGAATGGGAGATAGTTTGAACCTAAGCCCGATAGCTTAGGTCTGGCCAGCGATTTGTGCCGGAGCGACACAAATATGCCCGGATTGCGGGGCAGGATCGGATATTCGGAATGGAGGATCGGATGGAACAGTTCGTGATGAAAAACAGGGCGATCGGGAGCGGGAAGCCGCTTATCTGCGTTCCGGTGATGGAAGCGGCGGAGGAAAGGATTATTTCAGAAATCGCATCTTTGTCCAAAAGCCTGGCAGATATGATTGAGTGGCGGGCGGATGCCTTTGCGCATTTTGGGGAAGAAAGGGCCGTGGGAGAGGTGCTTAAGGCAGTAAAACCCATGGTGAGAGAAAAGCTGTTTTTATATACGTTCCGCACAAAGGGGCAGGGAGGTGAGGCGGAGGCGGACAGCGGCAGGTTGAAACGCTTACATGCGCTTGCGGCAGAATCAGGATGCGTAGACCTGATAGATGTGGAATTTTTCCAGGAAGAAGATCCGGCATCCCATATAAGGCAGCTGCAGGAGGCGGGAGTGAAAATAATCGCTTCCCACCACGATTTTAAGGAAACGCCCGCGCCGCGGAAGATGAGGGAGCTTTTAGGGGTCATGCGCGCCAGCGGCGCCGACATTGTAAAACTGGCCGTGATGCCAAGAACGGAAAAAGATGTTTTAAATCTCTTGGAAGTGACAGCGGATTTCAGGAGAGGCTATCCAGACACACCGGTCATCACCATGTCCATGGGGCGATTGGGAGGGATCAGCAGGCTGTGCGGGGAAGTGTTCGGTTCCTGCGTTACTTTCGGAGCGGATCAAAAGTGCAGCGCGCCGGGACAGTACCAGATGCGGGATTTAGCGGCAGTGCTTGATATCATTCATAAAAGCATGGAAAACAGATGAATGTGCGGAATATTTATGTAGAATTGGCGGAACGGGGAAAACTCAGCTCTCCTCCATGGAGGAGAGCGCCTTCAAGCAGGCGGGCAGGGATGCTTCTCTTTTCGATTCCATGACGATCGAAGAGATCGGGGGCGGGAGCGGATATCGGGGAGATACAGAAATCCTATCTTTTTTCTGCGGGATGGAGGATGATCGGGATGGCTCTTGTCATGGGGACAGCCGCGGTCCTTGCGGGATTTTTCGGTTCGAGGATCGGAGACGGGAAAGACCACCGCGATCATCGGAAGCACCGGATATCGAAACATTTGACCGCACCAACAGGATCTTGTACGAATCCACATGGAAATCGCAGTTCCTATCGGGCATGATGCAGCCGATCATGATGTTTGTGGGAAACCTGGGTTATGCCTCGGTGGCCATCTCCGGCGGCCTGCTCGCCATCCGCGGAGTGATTGGCATTGGGGATATCCAGGCATTTATCCAATATGTAAAGAACTTTACGCAGCCCATCACGCAGATTGCCCAGGTGACGAACCAGCTGCAGTCCATGGCGGCAGCGACGGAGCGCGTCTTTGAGTTTCTGGAGGAAGAGGAGGAAATCCAGACCACAGAGAATCCGGCAGATGTGAGAGCGGTCATCGGAAACGTGGAATTTGATCATGTATCTTTCGGATATGATCCGCAGCGGGTGATCATCAAAGATTTCAGCGCGAAAGTAAAGCAGGGGCAGAAAATTGCCATTGTAGGCCCCACCGGAGCGGGAAAGACTACCATGGTCAAGCTGCTGATGCGGTTTTATGATGTGGCTGCGGGGGCTATCAAGACCGACGGCCGCAACGTAAAAGAGTTTAACCGCAGGGAGCTGCGAGAGCGATCCTGGCGGACAATAAGATGCTGATTTTAAATGAGGCCACATCTTTCGTGGACACGAGGGCGGAAATCGCCATCCAGAAAGCGATGGATCATCTGATGCAGGGCAGGACCAGCTTTGTCATCGCCCACAGGCTTTCTGCCATACGAAACGCGGATCTGATCCTGGTCATGAAAGGCGGTGACATCATAGAGCAGGGGGATCATGAAGCGCTGTTAGCCGCCGGAAGTTTTTATGCCGATCTTTATCATTCGCAGTTTGAAGACGTGTCATGATCAGGGATTCCGTTTTGCCTTGCTTAATCCTCCCGCCATGTGGGAGACATCTTTTTTTGCGGGAGTCCGTTCGATGAAGCAGGCGCGCTTTACCGAATCCTCGCCATAGCGCCTGCGTATGCTGTCCACCGCCAGATCCAAGCGGGAGAGGCGTTCATCCCTGCCGCTGTCAAACAGGCTTTGCTGCTCGTAGCTGTCCGTGCTGGCCCTGCTGGCATAGACGCCTAACAGGCGGATGGGGGAATGATCCCAGAGACAGTCAAACAGGCGGCAGGCGGCATCGTAGAGCCTTTCCGTGACATTGGTGGAGGATGGCAGCGTAAGCTGGCGGCATCGCTGGCGGAACTCATTGTCTACAATCTGTACCTGGACGACGCTGATATAGGCGCTTGCATCGCGGATGCGGGCGCCGACTGTCTCACAGAGGGAGAGAAGCACTTTCTTCGCATACCCTGCGTCGGTAACGTCACGGTGGAGCGTGAGGGAATTGCCATAGCCTTTGTTCCTGGGCGACTCGCGGGTCAGCCCGGCGGACTCGATCCCGTTGGCATAATGCCAGATGACATCCCCATGGGTCTTTAGCAGGGATACGATCATGGAATGGTCCGCCTGCGCTAAGTCCCCGATGGTGCGGATGCCGAAAGAGCGCAGCTTGCCAGCGGTGGATTTTCCCACAAAGAAGAGGCTTTCGATGGGAAGCGGCCAGAATTTTGCCGGAAGCTCTTCTGGAAACAGCGTGTGGACTCTGTCAGGCTTTTCAAAATCCGACGCCATTTTTGCTAACAGGCGGTTGGAAGAAACGCCGATATTGACGGTGAATCCCAGCTGCCTGTGGATGAGGTCTTTCAGCGTGCGGGCAAACTCCGCGGGATCTCCGTAGAGCCGCCTTGTCCCGGTCATATCGCAGAACGCCTCATCGATGCTGTAAGCCTCCACTTCCGGCGCGTATTCCCTCAGCAGCGCCAGGAACTCATTTGAGCGTTTTACATAAAGAGAAAAATCGGGAGGAAACACGGTCAGATCGGGGCATTTCTGCCTGGCATGAGCGAGAGGCTCTCCAGTGGCCACGCCGCGCTTTTTGGCGGAGAGGGATTTTGCCAGCACGATCCCATGGCGCAGCTCTTCACTGCCCCCGATGGCGGAGGCGATGGTGCGGATATCAAGGGAATCCGGATCCTCTTCCAGCCGCCGGGCGGCTTCCCAGCTTAAAAAAGCAGAATTTACATCAATGTGGTAAATGACAGGATCAGACATTGGCAGAGGCCTCCTTTCCGGTGCAGGATCAGGGAGCTGACGAAGATAGCTTTGCATCTATCATAACATGGCTCCCGAAAAAAGTAAATGAAAAACCGAACAAATATTCGCGTGGTGAAATTTCGTTTTTTTTTAGTTGACAATTTTTTTTGTATCTGATATGATATCATTTACATGAAAAAAAGGTCACACATACTGTTACACATGAAAAGGCGACCGTAGTCTAATGGATAGAACACTGGACTCCGACTCCAGCAATGCGGGTTCGATTCCCGCCGGGCGCATTTTTTTAGTGGAGTTTTGATGAGATGTAAGTGAGAGGTATGGGAGATAAAATGGCTTTTTCAAAGATGAAAAACAGATCGGAAAACACGGATCATGCGAATCATACGGATCATGACCATAACAGGAATGATATTTTAGCGTTTTTAAGGAAGAACATCCGTTACATTGCGGCAGGCGTGCTGTTTCTCCTGCTGATCCTCGTGCTAGTCCGCTGCGGGGCGCCGGAAAATAACAGCGAAGACGGCGAAAATGCTGTCAGCACAGAGACGGAGACGGAGGAGACATTTCAGGTAGATGCCTACGAGGAGGTAAACGCCCTGATCGGGCAGTATTTCACGGCATATGCCAAAGGGGATGTGGAGGCGATCGTTTCCATTGCATCTCCGGTGTCGGATACGGAAAAAAGCTACATTGCCGAATACAGCAAATTCGTTGACAGTTATCAGAATATCAAATGCTATACGAAGCGCGGGCTTGATGACAAATCTTACATGGTATCGGTGTACCTTGAGATAAAATTCACCGATGCCGAAACGGCGGCTCCGGGATTGGATTTCTTTTATGTCAGGACCAATGAGGATGGCTCGCTGTTCATTGACAACCTATACAGCCAGTATAATTCCCGGATGAAGGAGAATGCCTTGGATACCAGCGTGCAGAGCCTGATCGACCGGTCTTTGGGCAGTGAGGACATGATCGCCCTTCAGCGTGAGGTGCAGGCGAAATATGATAAAGCGTTAGTGGAGGATCCCGCGCTGGCGGATGTGGTGACCAGTAAGATCCCGGCTGCCATCACAGAGTGGAAAAAAGCGCTTCTTGCTGAAAACAGCGGGACAGAGACGGAAAATTCCGAAGAGACGGAAGCTCTGGAAACCGAGGCTGCCGAAGAGACGGAAGCTCTGGAAACCGAGACTTCCGGAGAGACGGAAGCCGAGGCTCCCGCGGAGGCGGACGAGAAGGTCTATGCGGTGGATGTGGTAAATGTCAGGGCATCGGCAGATACCAGTGCGGAGAAATTGGGAACGCTAGAAAAGGGAACTGCCATCACCAGAACCGGAACCGAGGGGGAATGGAGCATCGTCAATTATGGCGGGGTTACCGGCTATATCAAGACGGAGTTCCTGTCCACAGAAGAGCCGCAGGCGGAAACTGCCGCCGATGAGCCATCGGCGGGCGGAAATCTGCAGAAGGGCACGGTTGTTACGCTGTCAGATTCTGTCAATATCCGTGCCAGCATGAGCGAGACGTCAGAGAAGATGGGGACTGCTTTCCCGGGAGAGAAAGTGACTGTCGTCATGAGTTATGCGGAGGGGTGGACAAAGGTAAACTGGAACGATCAGATCGGTTATGTCAAGTCCTCCCTGTTACAGTAAGATGAGGCGTTCGATAAAATAGAAGCGGAGACTTTTCCTTTGGTAAGTCTCCGTTTTTCCAGTTTCCAGAGAGGGAAAACCCCGGAGAGGATTTGCGCATGGCACAAGAGGGAGTAAGGATCAACAAATATCTCAGCGAGGCGGGGGTCTGCTCCCGGAGGGAGGCAGACCGCCAGATCGGGGCGGGCAACGTAAGGATTGAGGGAAAAACGGCAAAGATGGGGGATAAGGTGATGCCGGGGCAGCGGGTGGTTTATTGCGGCCGTCCGGTGGAAGCGGAGGAAGAAATGGTTTTACTGGCGTTTCACAAGCCTGCCGGCATTGTCTGCACAGCAGAGAAAAGGGAAAAGAAAAACGTGGTGGATTACATCGGATATCCCAAGCGCATTTATCCGGTGGGAAGGCTGGACAAGGATTCGGAGGGACTGCTTCTTATGACAAACAATGGGGATATCGTCAATCGCGTGATGCGCGCTGGAAACAGGCACGAAAAGGAATATCTTGTGACGGTCAACAAGCCTGTGACGGAGCGTTTCCTAAGAGGGCTCGCGAGAGGAGTGCCTCTGGAGGAGCTGCATGCCACTACCCGGAAATGCTATGTAGAGCAGACAGGCAGACGCCAGTTTAAGATTATTTTGACGCAGGGATTAAACCGCCAGATACGGCGGATGTGCGCGTATTTCGGATACCGGGTCGAAAAATTAGTCCGAACCCGCATTATGAATATTGAATTGGGCAGTTTAAAAAGTGGGGATTATCGGGAAGTGACAAAAGAAGAATACAGACAGTTGTTAGAACAGATAAAAGACTCGTCAAATACAACCGTGATACCGGAAAAAAGTGGAGGATGCCATGACAGCAGAAGAACAAGTCAAAAGCCTGCGGGAAAAAATTAATTATCACAGCGACCGTTATTATAATCAGGATGCCCCTGAGATTACGGACTATGAGTTTGATATGCTCATGCAGGAACTGAAAAAAATAGAAAAGGAGCATCCGGAACTGGTGACGGAAGATTCTCCGACCAGACGGGTGGGAGGGACGGCAAAGCGTGCCGCCGGCGTGCTGGTGCCGCACAATGTCCCTATGCTGAGTCTGCAGGATGTCTTTTCCAAAGAGGAAGTGTGCGAATTTGTGGAACAGATGAAAGAGCAGCTTGTGGATCCGGAATTTGTGGTGGAATATAAGATAGACGGCCTGTCCCTCGCGCTCCGCTATGAAGAGGGGAAGCTCGTCATGGCCCTGACGCGGGGGGACGGGGTGAATTTCGGAGAGGATGTCACAGCCAATGCCAGGGTGATCAAGGATGTGAAGCAGCGGCTGAAAGACGCCCCGGAATATCTGGAGGTACGCGGTGAAGTCTACATGAAAAATGCCGCGTTTGAAAAGGTCAATGAGAGGCAGGAGGTTCTGGGGAAGAAGCCCTTTGCCAACCCCAGAAACTGCGCGGCGGGAACGCTGCGCCAGCTTGACAGCAGCGTGACAAAGGAGAGGGAGCTATCCATGTTTGTCTTTAATATCCAGCAGATACGGGGCATGGAGTTTGCCACCCATACGGAGGGGTATGAATTTTTAAGAAAACAGGGAATTGCGGTGATAGATGATTACAGGGTATGTAAGACGGCCGATGAAGTCTGGGAAGCGATCTGCGCCATCGGAGAGAAGCGGGGAGAGCTGGCGTATGACATTGACGGGGCCGTTGTGAAAATCAACAGCTATGCCGATCGCCGGCAATTAGGCAGCACATCGAAGGTTCCAAGGTGGGCAGTGGCGTACAAATATCCGCCGGAGGAAAAGGAGAGCCGCCTGTTAGACATCGAGCTTTCCGTCGGAAGGACCGGGCGGATCACGCCGACCGCCATCTTTGAGCCGGTGCGCCTCTGCGGGACGTCCGTCTCCAGGGCGACATTGCACAACCAGGATTTTATTGACGAGCTGGATATCGGCATCGGAGATACGATCGTGGTTTATAAATCCGGTGAGATTATCCCCAAAGTCAAAGCGGTAAGAAAAGAAAAACGGCCTGACGGGTGGAAGCGCTTCCTGATACCGGACACCTGCCCGGTGTGCGGCGCGAAAACCGAACGGGAAAAAGACACCGCGGATATCAAATGCACTTCCCCTACCTGCCCGGCGCAGCTAGAACGCCGCATCATCAATTTCGTAGGGCGGGACGCCATGGATATCAGGGGATTTGGCACGGTTTATATTGAAGATTTAGTCCGGTTGGGGTATATTAAAGATATTGCGGATATTTTTGAACTAAAGAAATACCGGAACGAGCTGATCGAGCAGGGGATCATCGGAAAAGAAAAGAATACCGACAAGCTGCTCGACGCCATTGAAAAAGCGAAAGGAAATGACGCATATAAGCTGCTGACCGGGTTTGGGATCCCGAATGTGGGAAAGGCGGCGGCAAAATCCATCATGAGGCATTTTAAAACCATGGAGCGCTTAGAGGAGGCCGGCATGGAAGAGCTGACGGCGGTCAATGATATCGGGGAGGTAAGCGCCCGCTGCATCCGGTCGTTTTTTGCGGATGAAAAAAACCAGGCCATGATAGAGAGATTAAAGGAGTCAGGAGTCACGATGGAAACGAAGGAGACTGGCTCCATCGAATCGCCCCTGACCGGAAAAACTGTGGTGATAACCGGAACCCTGCCCACCCTCGGCCGCAAGGAAGCCGCGGAGCTTGTCGAGAAATATGGCGGGAAAGTGTCCGGCTCCGTTTCCAAGAAAACCGATTATGTCCTTGCGGGAGAGCACGCGGGAAGCAAATTGGACAAGGCGGGCCAATTGGGGATTTCTGTCATCAGCGAGGAGGAATTGTACCGGATGCTGAATGCCCGCGCATAGGTTGCAACATAAGCCCGATAGTTCCGTTTTCCAAGGAATGCGGTTCGCTTGGCGCTCTGTGCCGGAGCGTCACAGACAGGTCTTGGCCGCAGGGGGATCTGATATCCCGCTCGCGCTCCTCCGCGTCAATATTTTGGAATGGAGATATTGGAATGGAGGCGTTGGTCTGGAGGCTTTGGAATGGACGATTCGATCGGAAGAACGTTTCAGGTGAGAGAGGAAGAGGGAAATGCCAATAAAAATACAGAGCGATCTGCCGGCAAAGGAAATATTAGCAAAGGAAAACATATTTGTCATGGATGAGAATAGAGCCGCCCATCAGGACATCCGTGCCATTCAGATCGGGATCTTGAATCTGATGCCGTTAAAAGAAGAGACGGAACTGCAGCTTTTGCGCTCGCTGTCCAATACGCCTTTGCAGGTGGAGGTGACTTTTATCACGGTTTCCACCCACGAATCAAAAAACACATCCATGAGCCACTTGAACAAATTCTATGAGACGTTCGGCGAGGTAAAGGGACGTTTTCTTGACGGCCTGATCATCACCGGCGCGCCTCTGGAACAGATGGAGTATGAGGATGTGGATTTCTGGAAGGAACTCTGTGAGGTTTTTGAATGGACCAAAACCCATGTGACTTCCACTCTGCATCTGTGCTGGGGCGCCCAGGCGGGCCTGTATTACCACTATGGGCTTCAGAAGACCCAGCTGCCCCAAAAGAAGTTCGGCGTCTATGAACACTGTGTCATGAACCGCAAAGTGCCTATGGTGCGCGGGTTTGACGACTGCTTTATGGCGCCTCATTCCAGGTACACCGAGGTCTGCGCGGAGGAGATCCGCAAGGTCAAGGCATTGACGATTCTTGCAGAGTCCGATGAGGCGGGCGTATTTCTCGCCATTGCGGACGAGGGCAGACGGATTTTTGTCATGGGGCATCCGGAGTATGACCGTTTCACCCTCGACAAGGAGTATCGGAGGGATAAAAGCAGGGGGCTGCCGATCGCGCTTCCGGCGAACTATTATCCGCAGGATGACGCTGCGAAAAAGCCCAGGCTGCAGTGGCGCTCCCATGCCAATATCCTCTATTCAAACTGGCTGAATTATTATGTTTACCAGCAGACCCCCTATGAATTTATCCACACGGCGGAGATTACGGGGAAGCGCGGGCAGTTGTGAGGAAAGCCGGCGATTCCCCTGCGGCGGGAGCGGCGCAAAAATTTATATATTTTTTTATTTCCAAAACAGGAATAGTCTGTTATAATAATCACATAATATCACTTAGGAGGCGTCTGGCAATGGGGGAAGATAGAAAAACATTTAAAATAAAAGAAGGCAGTCTGGGAGAGGTAAAGATCGCGGATGAGGTGGTTTCCATCATCGCGGGGCTGGCCGCGACCGAAATAGAGGGCGTAGGCTCTATGGCTGGCAACATCACAAACGAGCTTGTCAGCAAGCTCGGCATGAAGAACCTGTCGAAAGGGATCCATGTGGAGGTACAGGGAGGCACGGTGACGGTGGATGTGGCGCTGAATATTTCTTACGGCTATGCCATTCCCGAGGTGTCAGCCAAGGTGCAGGAGAGGGTAAAAAATGCGATTGAAAACATGACAGGGTTGGAAGTATCCGTTGTGAACATCCGCATCGCAAGTGTGGACATGGGCAGCAATAAATAATGATTCCGATGCTGCTTGGCGTGAGCAGGGCTTCCGCCGCGAGGCCGCCGGAGGAGAGGCGGCAGGCAGCCTGGATCCCGGCAGGCGGATCTGCATACCCAAACGGTCAGTTATCGGAAACGGAGTGAACGGTAACCTTTTGTAAGCAGTCAGGGGTGTCATTGCGACGCCCTTTTTTTTGCAGGAAGGATAAAGATTGAAAATTGAAATTTTCAATCCGGGATTTGTGCTGCCGCACAAAGTCCCCTTTATGGAAAGACCGCCTGACAGCGGCAGAATGAGAGGAAGTATGACAAGAAGGGAACTGAGAGAACAGGTTTTTAAAATGTTATTCCGGGCGGAGTTTCATAATACGGGGGACATGCTGGAGCAGATCGCGGAGGGCGGCGGAGAGGAAGCGGCATGGAGCGAAAAGGATGCCGCCTATATCACCGATAAATGCAAAAGGATCGTGGAGCGCATAGAAGGGATTGACAGGGAGATCAACGCGGTTTCTGAGGGCTGGAAGACCAGCCGCATGGGAAAAGTGGATCTGACGCTGATCCGCCTGGCAGTTTATGAAATGAGATATGAGGAGGAAATCCCGGTCAAGGTTGCCATCAATGAAGCGGTGGAACTGGCAAAGAAGTACGGAACAGATGATTCCTCCTCGTTTGTGAATGGAGTATTGGCAAAATTGGCATGATGAAAAATGTTTATTCCGTAGGACAGGTAAATACATACATCAAAAACATGTTTGCGCAGGATTTCCTGATGCAGCGGATCAGCGTCAAAGGGGAAGTCTCAAACTGCAAATACCACACCTCTGGCCACATTTACTTTACCTTAAAGGATTCGATCGGGACGATGAATGCCGTGATGTTTTCCGGAAACAGGCGGGGACTGAAGTTTCAGATGAAAGAGGGCGATAAGGTAGTGGCCACCGGATCTGTGGAGGTCTATGAGCGGGATGGAAAATACCAGCTTTATGCGAGAGAGATCGAGCAGGACGGCGCCGGCAGCCTCTACCTGAAATTTGAAGCCCTGAAACGGGAGCTGGAGGAGATGGGGATGTTTGCGCCGGAGTATAAGCGGGCAATCCCCAAATATGCGAAAACCATAGGCGTGGTGACGGCTCCGACCGGAGCGGCAGTGCAGGACATCCGCAATATTGCGGCGCGGAGGAATCCCTATGTGCAGCTGATCCTGTATCCGGCGCAGGTGCAGGGGGACGGCGCGGCAGAGAGCGTCGCAAACGGCATCCGCGCCCTGGATGCCCTAGGGGTGGACGTGATCATTGCCGGCAGGGGCGGAGGCTCCATCGAGGACTTGTGGGCGTTTAATGAGGAGGAAGTGGCGCGCGCCATTTTTGAGTGCCAGACCCCCGTTATCTCTGCGGTGGGCCATGAGACAGATACCACCATTGCAGACTTTGCGGCGGATCTGCGCGCGCCGACTCCTTCCGCGGCGGCGGAGCTGGCAGTCTTTGACTATCATGCGTTAAAGGAGCAGCTCCATGCACAAAAGGGGCGGCTGAATCTGCTGATGGCACAAAAAACTGAGCAGGAACGGATGAGGCTGGAGCATTTAAAGGCAAGGCTGGGTTATGCCAGTCCTATGAGCAGATTGCGGGAAAACCGCAGGTACGCCGCGGATTTAGAAGATAAGCTCTCAGGCGCGATGGAAAGGATCCTGGTGTCGAAGCGCCACCAGCTCGCCCTTTTGGCGGGACAGTTTGAGGGACTTTCCCCGGCAAAAAAATTAAGCCAGGGATATGCCTATGTTTCGGATGGGGCAGGAAGAGCGGTGACGGACGCTTCCGGCGTTTCCCCGGGGGACATTTTAAGCATTCAGTTCTATCAGGGCGCGGTAAAGGCGGAAGTCATGGAGGTCACAGGCGGGGAAAGAACATGACGGGAACACGGAAAAAAGAAACATTGGAAAAGAAAGAGATATCGGAAGAGAAAGAGGCATTGGAAGAGAAAGAGGCATTGGAAGAGAAAGAGATATCGGAAGGGAAAGAGATATCGGAAGAGAAAGAGGCATTGGAAAAGAAAGAGATATCGGAAGAGAAAGGGATATCGGAAGAGAAAAAGGCATTGGAAAAGAAAGAGATATTGAGAGAGAAAGAGATATCGGAAGAGAAAGAGACATTGGAAGGGAATTTCCAGCAGTTAGAGGAAATAACCGCAAAAATGCAGGAGCCTGGGATCAGCTTAGATGATGCCTTCCTGCTGTATCAGAGAGGAATGGAAAAATTAAAAAACTGCAGCGCCATGCTAGATGAAGTGGAAAAAAAGATGCAGATCCTAAACGGGGACGGAACGCTTACAGACTTTTAAAAACAGTTAGGGCAGGGAGGGGTGCGCCGATGGACTTTCACGCGGAATACAGAAAAAAAGCGGCTGAAATAGAAGCCGTCATCACGTCATATTTGCCGGAGGAGGAAGGTTTTCAGAAGACCGTCATGGAAGCGGTAAATTACAGCTTTCTTGCGGGAGGCAAGCGTTTGAGGCCTATGCTGATGGCGGAGACATACCGCCTTTTTGGCGGCAGCGCAAGGGTGATCGAACCTTTTATGGCAGCGATAGAAATGATACACACATATTCGCTTGTGCATGACGACCTTCCGGCGATGGATAATGACGAATACCGCAGGGGCAAGGAGACGACCTGGAAAGTTTACGGGGAGGCAATGGGCATTTTAGCGGGGGACGCCCTGCTGACCTATGCTTTTGAGACGGCCGCGCTTGCCTTTGATATGGAGCCGCAGAATGGCAAGATCGGCAGGGCATTGCAGATCCTTGCAAGGAAAGCGGGAATCCACGGCATGGTAGGCGGTCAGGCAGTGGACGTGGAATCGGAAAATGATAAGACGATAGCAAAAGAAAAACTAAACGCCATCTACCGGATGAAAACGGGAGCCCTCCTGGAAGCTTCCATGCTGATCGGCGCTGTCCTAGCAGGGGCGGCGGAAGAAGAGCAGGGCATCATAGAGGCCGCTGCGGGCAGCGCGGGCCTTGCGTTCCAGATCCAGGATGACATTTTGGATGTTACGGGCACGCTGGAAACCCTGGGCAAGCCTATAGGCAGTGACGAGAAAAATCATAAGATCACCTATGTCACTTATGAGGGCATAGACCGGGCGAAAGAGGAAGTAGCGCGCCTGTCGGAGGAGGCGGTTTCCCGCCTTGAGGCGCTGCATGTGAAAAACGGATTTTTGACGGAACTGTTACGGTATCTGGTTTCCCGTGAAAGATAACTTGCAGGGCAGCATACGCGTCCCGCGCCTGCGCCGGGCAGGATCTCTACGTCAGCATGAATAAGAGGAAGCAGAGGTACTCTGTATGGTATTAGAAAAGATAAAAAAAGAAAATGACATCAAGCAATTGTCAGAGGAGGAGCTGAAAATCCTGGCATCGGAGATCCGTGAATTTTTAGTTCAGAAAATATCAGTGACCGGCGGCCATCTGGCGTCCAATCTAGGAGTCATAGAGCTGACCATGGCACTGCATCTGTCGATGGAGTTCCCTAAGGATAAGCTGATATGGGATGTGGGGCATCAGTCCTACACCCACAAAATCCTGACAGGAAGAAAAGAGGGGTTTGACAATCTCAGAAAGCTCGGCGGCATGAGCGGATTTCCAAAACGCAAGGAGAGCGCGTGCGACTGCTTTGATACCGGACACAGCTCCACTTCTATCTCCGCGGGTCTGGGACTTGCCTGCGCCAGGGAGATTACCGGGGAAGATTATAAAGTGGTTTCCGTCATCGGGGACGGGGCATTGACAGGAGGCATGGCATTTGAGGCGCTGAACAATGCGGCGCAGTTAAAGAGCAATTTTATCATCGTATTAAATGATAACAAGATGTCCATTTCCGAAAACGTGGGGGGGATCCCGGCTTATCTGGCTGGATTCCGCACGGCGGACGCCTATCTGGACCTGAAAATGGGAGTGGTAAATTCCCTGAATAAAATCCCGGTTTACGGCGATAAGGTAGTGGAGAAGATCCGCAGGACCAAAAGCGGGATCAAGCAGCTGCTGATCCCAGGGATGCTGTTTGAGGATATGGGGATCATCTATCTCGGGCCTGTGGCCGGCAATGATATCAAGGGCATGATGCGCCTCATGCGGGAGGCGGCAAATATCAGCGGTCCCGTGCTGATCCATGTGCTGACCCACAAGGGAGCCGGATATGAGCCGGCAGAACGCCATCCGGCGCGGTTCCATGGGACCGATCCTTTTGAGATAGAGACGGGGCTGCCAAAGATTCCCAGGGTAAAGGCAAACTATACCGACATCTTCTCTACGGTGATGCGGAAGCTGGGCGACCGGAAAGAGAAAGTGATAGCGATCACGGCGGCAATGGCGGACGGAACGGGATTAAAGAGATTCCGCAATATGTTTCCCCAGCGCTTTTTTGACGTGGGGATTGCGGAAGAGCACGCGGTGACTTTTGCGGCAGGGCTTGCGGCAGCGGGATTAAAACCCATCGTTGCGGTGTATTCCTCCTTTTTGCAGAGGGCGTATGATCAGATCCTCCATGATGTCTGCATTCAGAAGCTGCCGGTGGTATTTGCCATTGACAGAGCCGGACTCGTAGGGAGCGACGGGGAGACGCATCAGGGCATTTTTGACATCTCCTATCTTTCCAGCATTCCGAACATGACCATCATGGCGCCCAAAAACAAATGGGAATTGTCCGATATGATCAAATATGCAGTGGATTTTCCGGCGCCCGCCGCGATAAGATATCCAAAAGGAGAGGCCTACGATGGACTGAAAGAGTACCGCAGCCCTATTTCATTGGGCAGGAGTGAGTGGATCTACCGGGAAGACGGCATTGCACTGTTTGCCCTCGGGTCTATGGTAAAGGTGGCAGAGGAGGTCAGGGAGGCCGTAAAGGCAGCGGGATATTCCTGCAGCCTGATCAACGCCCGCTTCGCAAAGCCGCTAGACGAGGAGATCCTGAGAGAGATTGCGGGAAGCCACAGGCTGATCGTCACACTGGAGGAAAATGTAAAAAGCGGCGGATTCGGCGAGCATGTCACCTCATTTTATAATGAATGGCGCTGCAGCATAGAGATCTGGAATGTGGCGGTCCCGGATATTTATGTGGAACATGGCAATGTGGCGCAGCTTTACAAAAAGCTGGGGCTGGATGGCGAAAGCATCGCGGAAGGCATTTTAGAGCGCATGGAGGAATTGACGAAGGAAAGGAACTAAGATCCATTGAAAGAGAGACTGGATATTTTACTGGTAAACAGAGGACTCGCGCCCTCCAGGGAGAAAGCGAAGGCCATGATCATGGAGGGGAATGTATTCGTGGAACACCAGAGGGAGGACAAGGCCGGCGCCGCCTTTGACACAGAGGCCGCCATTGAAGTCAGGGGAAATACGCTCAAATATGTCAGCCGCGGGGGGCAGAAGCTGGAAAAAGCGATCCGTCAGTTCGGGATAGATCTGACCGGTAAAATATGCATGGATATCGGCGCCTCTACCGGGGGATTTACGGACTGCATGCTGCAGAACGGAGCGGGAAAGGTCTACGCGGTGGATGTGGGATACGGGCAGCTCGCCTGGAAGCTGCGGCAGGATGAGCGGGTGGCCTGTATGGAAAAGACCAATATCCGCTATGTCAGGCCGGAGGACATTGCAGACAGGCTGGACTTCGCGTCCGTCGATGTCTCCTTCATTTCCCTGTCGAAAATATTGCGGCCGGCAAGGGATCTGCTGAAAGAGGGGGGAGAGATGGTCTGCCTGATCAAGCCTCAGTTTGAGGCCGGCAAGGATAAGGTGGGGAAAAAGGGGGTCGTAAAAGATCAGGCAGTCCATGAGGAAGTCATCTGCAAGGTCATTGATTCCGCCGTATCCATCGGCTTTGAGGTCTTGCAGCTGGCATATTCCCCCATCAAAGGGCCGGAAGGGAATATAGAATATCTGATAGCTATCAAAAAGGCAGGGACAGGCGGCGCGGCGGAGATCGATGTGGCATCTGTTGTGTGCGCGGCCCACGGTGAATTGGATAAATAGGGTATGAGACATTTTTTGATCATCACGAATTCTTTTAAGGATACAGGATTAGAACTCACGGAAAAGCTGAAAACGTATATCGAATCTAAGGGCGGCACCGCGAGATCCTTTGTCAGCACAGGGGAGGAGGCAGAAAAGGCCGTTCCGGGGGAGGCGGACATCCCGGAGGAGACGCAAGGCGTGATCGTCCTCGGAGGAGACGGCACCCTGATACGGGCAGCATCGGCTTTGGTAAAAAAAAGGCTGCCTCTGATAGGGATCAATCTTGGGACTTTAGGCTATCTCTGTGAATTTGAGGCAAAAGATGCTTTCCAGGCAGTGGATGGATTGATGAAAGACAGCTGCATGATAGAAGAGCGGATGATGCTGGACGGATACGGGATAAAGGACGGGAGCAAGGCGGCGGCAGGGGTGGCGCTCAATGACATTGTCATTCACCGCACCGGAGCGCTTTCGGTCGTAAACCTTATCGTATATGTCAATGGGGAGTACCTGCATACATTTTACGCCGATGGGATCATCTTGGCCACGCCCACCGGCTCCACCGGATATAATATGTCTGCCGGAGGGCCGATCGTGGATCCGAAAGCCGGCATGATACTGATCACCCCCATCAATGCCCGCAACCTAAATTCCAGAAGCATCGTTATCGGCGCGGAGGATGAGGTGACCGTGGAAATCGGAAAGAAACGTTCCCAGAAAGATGAGACGGTAGAAGTCAGCTTTGACGGGGACAACGCGATAAAATTAGAGGTAGGCGACCGGTTCATTGTAAACCGGGCGAAAGATACGGCTTTGATCTGCAAGCTGAGCAAGGAGAGCTTCCTTGAAATCCTCAGGAGGAAAATGCAGACGTACACATAAAGAGCAAAGAACCCGAAAACAGGAATGGAAAAGCGAGGGCAGTATGAAAACAAAACGGCAGGCGAAAATGTTGGAGCTGATCCGGAAAAATGAGATTGAAACCCAGGAGGAGCTGTCTGACTACCTGGAAAAAGAAGGCTTTCCGGTCACACAGGCCACTGTGTCGCGGGATATCCGCGACTTAAAGCTCACGAAAGTCGCCATGGGCAACGGGAAACAAAAATATGCGGCGCTGCAGGAATCCGGCGGAGACCTGTCCAAAAAATACAGCAGGGTATTCCATGACGGCTTTGTTTCCATGGATTTAGCACAGAATATCATGGTCATTAAAACCGTCTCAGGAATGGCAATGGCAGTCGCTGCGGCGTTAGACGCCATGCATATGCAGGAGATTTTAGGCTGCATTGCGGGGGATGATACGATCATGTGCGCCACCCGCACGGCGGAGGACGCAGTGAAAGTGATGGCGTGTTTAAAGAAAATCATTGAGGAATAATACGTTCTCAGAATGGAGAATTTTATGTTACAAAATCTGCATGTGAAAAATCTGGCATTGATCGATGAGGCGGAAGTGGATTTTGCGGAGGGCCTGAATATTTTATCCGGCGAGACCGGCGCGGGAAAATCGATCATCATCGGTTCCATCAATCTGGCCCTGGGAGAGAAAGTGCAGAAAGAAATGCTGCGGGACGGGGAACAGAACGCCCTGGTGGAATTGGTTTTTTCCGTTACCAGTGAGCGGCAAAAGGCGATGCTGGCAGCGTTGGATGTAGTCCCGGAGGATGATACCGTCATTTTAAGCCGGAAGATCACGGGGGGAAGAGGCGCGGCGAGGGTAAACGGGGAAAGCGTTCCGGCCTCTAGGATGAAAGAAATCGCGGCGGCGCTGATCGATATCCACGGGCAGCATGAGCATCAGTCCCTGCTGTCGAAAAAGAAGCATCTTGAAATCCTTGACGCCTATGCGAAAGAAGCCGTATTCCCTTTCAAAGAGGCGGTGGAAAGAGATTACCGCGCTTATAAGCAGTTAGAGGCAGAATTAAAAGACGGGGACATTGCGGAGGGGGAACGCCTGCGCGAAATCTCTCTCTTAGAATATGAGATCAGAGAACTTGAGGAAGCGGACTTGAAAAAAGGAGAGGACGAGGAATTAGAGGCGGGCTATAAGCGATTCATCCATGGGAAAAAAATCATGGAGGCGCTGCATGCCGCCTACCAGTACACCGGAGGCAGGGATCAGGCATCGGACCTTGCGGGAAGGACGCTCCGGGAACTCGGCAGTGTTTCCGCCTATGATGAAAAAATAGAAAACCTTCAGCAGCAAATGCTGGAAATCGACAACCTGCTCAATGATTTTAACCGCGAAATCGCGGATTATATCGAAGACACGGAATTTGACGAGGAAGCTTTTTACAAGATGGAAAGACGCCTCGATCAGATCAACCATATCAAATCCAAATATGGCGGCTCCATCGAGGAGGCGGGGGAAGCTCTTTCGGAAAAGAAAAAGCGGCTGGCGCGGTTAAATGATTATGAGCAATACATAAACAATCTGAGGGAAAAAGCGGCGGAGGCGGAAAATTCCCTGAACTCCTCCTGCGAAAAACTCTCCAAAGCCCGCAGGAAACACGCGAAAACCCTGGTGAAATCTGTCACAGAGGCCTTGCAGGATCTGAATTTTTTGAATGTCACGTTTGAGATGAGATTTGAACCGCTTCCCGCCTTTACGGCTAACGGGACGGACGACGCGGAATTTTTAATCTCCACGAACCCGGGAGAGCCGGTAAAGCCCTTGGGGAAAGTGGCATCCGGCGGGGAACTCTCCCGCGTCATGCTGGCGATCAAGACGGTCCTTGCAGACCAGGACGCGGTGGAGACGCTGATTTTTGATGAAATAGACAGCGGGATCAGCGGCCGGACCGCCCAGATGGTATCTGAGAAAATGAATCTTCTGGGAAAGAGCCATCAGATCATCTGCATCACGCATCTGCCGCAGATCGCCGCTATGGCAGATGCGCACTATCTGATCGAGAAATCTGTCCAGAACAAAAACACGGTCTCTACCATACGGAGATTAAACGGCGAAGAGGCGATCGAAGAACTCTCAAGAATGCTCGGAGGCGTGGAGATTACCGAAACGGTGCGGAAAAGCGCGAGAGAGATGAAAGAATTGGCGGCTTTAAAGAAACATGAAAGAGAATGAGCGTGTGGCCAGACAGCGATATCCATGGATCCATGCGGCATCCCGCCTGTCAGATGACGGTTCGGCGGATGCTCAATGAAAATTCCATCGAGCTGCCAAGGATTGGCAGCCCATTCAGCGTCAGTGCCATATTCTCAGGAACAGTCAGCATCCACATCGATCAGATTCCGCGGGTGCTTATGCAGCAGGATTTCTTTCTGCTTCGCGCTGGACACATGCGTGTAAATCTCTGTCGTGCTGATAGAGCTGTGTCCGAGCATCCGTTGTATGTACCTGACATCCACATCCTGCTCTAGCAGGAGGGTAGCGAAAGAGTGGCGGAACATGTGGGGCGTTATGTGCTGCCTGATGCCTGCTGCCTCTGCATAGCGCATTATCATGTAACGCACGGACTGATCCGAGAGCTTGCGCCGCAGCCGGTTCACGAAAAAGAAGCCGCAATCCGCAATCTCCCTCTCAAACATCTCCTGATACCGCGTGAGGGCAGCCATCACGTCAGGATTGCAGATCTGTATGATCCTCTCCTTAGCGCCCTTTCCATAGATCAGTATGGTGTTATTCTTCAGATCGATATCGTCCGGTTTTAAGGAACACAGCTCGGAGATGCGCATCCCTGTTGCAAACAAAAGCTCTATCACGGCAATGTCCCTGGCGCAGCATTTTCTCTCATGCTCCGATCTAGCCGCCTCCCGCTGCGCGTACATCACAGCCAGCAGCGTCTCGATCGTGTGCAAGGGGATCGTCTTTGGCAGGAGCTTTGCTTCACGGAAACGGATGTTCAATTTGGAAAACGGATCCGTCTCTAACAGCTCCCGGTATTCCATGTAACGGAAAAAGGCTTTCAGGCTTGCGATTTTACGCTTCACCGTTCTGGGCTTGTACCGTTTGTGCAGCTCGGTAATGAACTTATCCACCTCATCCCTAGAACACCAATCAGAACCCGCAGGGCAGAATGCCTCATACTGGGACAGATCGATCCGGTATGCTTTGACAGTCTTTATATCCAGCCTTTTCCTGCATTCACAATATTCCATGTATTCTTTCAGCAAATCATTCAACTTTTCCATAACCCGACACTCCCGTTTTTAAACCATTATGCATCTCATTTGGCAAATTGTCCATTTCCTTAAGGCGATGTGCACGGAGATCAATTTTCATAAAAGGAAAGGTGTGATGGCAGAACGGTTAAAGTGGATCCCGGACGGCGTGAAGAGCATAGGAAAATCTGCATTCTAGGAACAGTACTCATAATAAATTCATTTTGACCTTTTGTCAAAGATGATGACATTCATTTTGTGGCGTGCTATACTGGCTTTGGCAAGGCTTTAAACTAATTTCAAATAATCCTTTGTGCTGGCGTGATGCACGTTTTTCAACAGGCATTCCGCGTAACTGCGGAACTTTTACAAAAGAGAAGCGTTTCAAG